>JAUZQA010000743.1 GCA_030705665.1 Bacillota bacterium | reverse complement strand
GTTTCAATAAACATGATTTTTTCCATTAATGATTCATTTCCTTTCATTCCTTTTCTTCATTTTATCACTTTATCTCCAAAGGCACCTGCATCAAAGCATGTAAATTTCATAAGCTTCAAATCTGGCAGGGAAGTGATTTTAAATTTCATTTGTCCATATTGGACATTTGTACAATCATAACAAGTGTTTGAACATAAAACTGTAGTAATAACTTTAAAAGATGGTGGTTTTTTGTGACGGTTATTTCAGGAAAGGAATATATTGATCGAATTAATCAAATGAAGGCCGAGATTTGGATAGAAGGGGAGCAGGTTGATGGCAATATTTCCGACCATCCAGCTTTCTCAGGGGTAATGAAAAGCCAAGCGAAATTATATGATCTGCAGCTTGAAAAGAAGGATATAATGACTGAGCGATCACCTCAAACAGGGGAGAGAATTGGATTATCATTTCTTGAACCCAAAACAAAAGAGGACTTGGAAAGAAGAAGGATCATGGTTCAGGAATGGGCTAAAACGAGTGCAGGAATGTTAGGCCGTTCCCCGGATTATATGAATACGGCTCTTATGGCATTTGCGGCAGCCTCTGACATATTTGCCGATGATCATAAAGCATTTGGGGATAATCTGTTAAATCTTTACGAAAAAGCAAAGCAGAACGATTGGTCTTTTACCCATACATTTATTAATCCACAAGTAAATCGTTCTTCCTTGTACCTCGAAAATACTCCGGAAATCATTTCAGCCCAAACCATTCACAAAAATGAAGATGGAATTGTTGTTAAGGGGGCGCGTTTATTAGCTACTCAAGGCGGGATAACGGATGAAGTTCTTGTTTTTCCAACGGCCTCTTCGTCATATGATAAAAATTTTGCCTACGCATTTTCTATCCCAAGCAATACACGAGGATTAAAGTTTATTTGCCGAGAGTCATTCCGATATAAGGAATCAGCCTTTGACCATCCGCTTGGATCAAGGTTTGATGAAATCGATACAATTGTTGTATTTGACAATGTAACGGTTCCATGGGACCGTGTATTTTGTTATCAAAATCCCGAGGCTTCTCGTAAAATTTTTTCAGAAAGCAGCTTTTATCCGCTAACGGCACATCAAATTTTATCGAGAAGAATTGTTAAAACGGAATTTACCCTTGGAGTTGCCCAATTGCTAATCAAAACAATTAATGTCGGAGAATATCAGCATATTCATGAAAAGATAGCTGAAGTGATCGCAGGACTGGAAACGCTAAAGGCCCTATTGTTAGCCTCAGAATCTAATGCAAAATTGGATAATCGGGGTACGATGGTTCCCGATTTTAACCCATTAAGTATTGCCATTTTCTTATATCCGCGTCTTTATCCCCGTTGTTGTGAGATCTTGCAGCAGATTGGAGCCAGTGGACTTGTATCCATTCCAAGTGAAGCTGACTTTGCTTCAGATATAAGTATGGACCTTGGAACCTACTTGCAGGCAGCTCATGCAACTGCCTATGATCGGGTAAAACTTTTTCGGCTCGCATGGGATATAAGCATGAGTGCATTTGGCACCAGGCAGTCGTTATATGAACGATACTTTTTCGGCGACCCCATCAAAATCGCCAGCAACATCTACCATAGCTATGACAAAGAACCATGCACCAACTATGTTGAGGAATTCTTAAAGGGCACTAATAGTAATTTGCCGGATGGTGGAGGAGAATGATGGATAAAGAAATCAATTTAGATCATTCAGGAATTGAAATAGGCATTTATTCTTTTGGAGAGCTGCTCAGCGATCCTCATACCGGTCAATTAATTCAGATGAAACAACGATTACACGAGATTATCGAAGCAGCAAAGCTGGCAGATAAAGCAGGTCTTGATGTGTTTGGAATTGGTGAACACCATCGTCCGGATTTTGTAGTATCTTCTCCACAGGTAATTTTAGCTGCTATTGCCCAAAATACCAGCAGAATTAAGTTGATTAGTGCAACCACCGTTTTAAGCACGGTGGACCCAGTTCGATTGTTTGAGGACTTTGCAACCTTAGATATTGTTTCAAAGGGCCGAGCGGAAATCGTAGCTGGAAGGGGCGCTTTTTTAGAATCATTTCAACTGTTCGGATATAACTTAAATGACTATGATCAATTATTTTCAGAGAATATCGATCTATTGTTAAAATTAAACGAGAATGAATGTATTTCCTGGAAAGG
>JAUZQA010000742.1 GCA_030705665.1 Bacillota bacterium | reverse complement strand
TACTCAAATTTTGGCATTTTATCATAGATGACGGCAATTTCCTCTTTATATTGTTCAATATTTTTTACGGCTTCTTTAACGATTGTTTCAATATCCTCAAGGTCTGCTTCAAGTAACATCTCATTTTTTTCTATGCGGACATTTGCCATATATATCACCTCCATCTCTTTTTTATTATGCTTGGCTGCATCTGACTTATAACCGAGTATCAATGGCTGGGAGCAAACAATGCCAGCTTCGATGTTTATCATTACTAGCGCCAACTTGTTTACCTTTTTTATTGTAAGGAATATTTTTTTAAAAAATTGTGGTCTCTATCACACTTTATAGATGATTTTTAGCATTTTGCAATCTGAGTCGTTTTTTTTCACCCGATTCCCTTAAAATAGAAACGTACGCTTTCTTGTTTTAGTATAGTACTATACTAAATAGATCATTTGGAAAGGAACGTAAAATGAATCCATCATTAGAAATGCTCATCCATATTTTTGAACGGGCGGCACTGCTGTTGATTTGCCTGTTTTTTTTAACAAGGGTTCCCAAGTTTAAGGAGTCTCTCCACAAAGGGCAACACTCCATTTCAGAGAGAATGGTAATCACTCTGATTTTTTCTTTATTTGCCATTTTTGGAACCTATTCCGGGATTCCAGTAGAAGGTGCTCTCGTCAATGTAAGAATTATCGCGGTCATGTCAGGGGGAATTCTATTTGGGCCGTGGGTTGGGATTATCACCGGAATTGTCTCAGGTATCCACCGTTATGTCATTGATATCGGAGGAGTAACATCTGTTCCATGCCTGATTTCAAGTATTATTGCCGGGATAGCATCCGGGATTATTCACATTAAAGTAAAAAAATCACAGCGTTGGATTTACGGGATTGTCGCAGGTATGGGCTGTGAGGTCCTTACCATGCTATTGATCCTTGCCACGGCAGAACCTTTTAAACTCGGCCTGGATATTGTATCAAAAATCAGTTTTCCCATGATTGCAGGGGAAGTCAATGTCGGCTTGATTGTTTTATTGGTCATGAGTGTGGAAGATGAAAAAGAAATGATTGCTGCGAAACAAGCAAAGTTGGCCCTGGACATAGCCAATAAAACATTGCCTTATTTTCGGTCGGTTAATACAGAATCATTGAAAAAGATTTGCACGATTATTAAAGATGAAATAAATGCTGATGCCGTGGCAATAACTGATACAGAAAACGTTCTTGCTTATGTCGGCTTTGGTGAAGAACGTTATAAAACTGGACAAGAAATCATCAGCGATCTGACAAAAACAGCAATCCGCAGTGGTGAAATCATGATTCGAAACCGTGTCGCTGATCAACAAACTCCCGAAATTCAGTCACTCTTGATCATGCCGTTTGAGGAGCGGGGCGAAGTCACAGGATCTCTCAAAATTTATTACCGCAAAGCTTACAAAATGACGTATCCTTTGCAAACGATGGCAATCGGGTTGTCGCAAATCATTTCCACCCTCATGGAAATATCCCGTGTCGAGCAAATAAAGGAGGCGGCTAACAAAGCAGAATTAAAGGCGCTACAGACAAAAATTAACCCGCATTTTCTTTTCAATGCCCTAAATGCGATAGCATCAACAACCCGACGCAATCCAGATAAAGCGCGCGAGTTGATTATTACTTTATCAAGCTATATGCGTTACAATTTGGAACTAAGTGATGAATTTATTGATATTCATGACGAATTACAACAGGTACACGATTATGTGGAAATTGAAAAGGCACGATTTGGCACTAAGCTTCAGGTGGAATATGATATAGAAGAAGTAGATGTTAAAGTGCCAAGTTTACTTATTCAGCCGCTGGTAGAAAATGCAATTATTCATGGCATATTAAAAACAAAAGGCCCTGGTTCTGTCTTAATTGCTGTGAAGGATTTAGGTGATAGAGTTCGGGTCAGTGTAAAGGATACAGGAGCGGGAATCGCAGATGAGGTGGTAGAGAATTTGTACCATGATGATGTCCCTGCTAATAAAATCGGGTTATACAATGTACATCAGCGCGTCAAACTGATTTATGGCAAAGGGCTGACCATCAAAAGGCTGTCTCCGGGTACTGAAGTTTATTTTGATATTGTAAAGGAGAAAAAATGAAAGCAATCATTGTTGAGGACGAATTTCCCGCACGAGAAGAATTAAAATATCTGATTGAAACGCATAGCAGCATTC
>JAUZQA010000741.1 GCA_030705665.1 Bacillota bacterium | reverse complement strand
TTTAAGTGAAGTTCCGCAAATGTATTGGAATAACCTGCCAAACGATGTTCAAAAGGGTGTCATGATCACGAATATTGATCCCCAGTCTGTTGCCGCAAACAGCGGTCTTAAACAAAGAGATGTTATTGTCTCGATGAATGGTACTGATATAAATAGCTCTGCAGACCTACGAAAATATTTATATACAAAGGTGAAGATTGGCGATACTGTAAAATTTGGATTATATCGAAATGGTAAACTTATGAAAATTGATGTAAAGCTTTCTGCAAAGGCAGCAAATTAATGAAAATGCCGAAGCGCCCCGGTTCTTGTCATCCGGGGCGTTTTTTGCTTTTAAATATTTTGCTTTTTAAGACCACTTTTATGAACTATTTTACTGATTTGTAATACTTTAGATATATAGGCTTTTGCAGCTAGGATAGGGACAAACAATCTTATTTGAAGTGCAAATTTCATTGGCCATGTTAACTTTCAGTTCAAATCGGAGGGGAAAAACATGTCTAGTAAAATCTTAGAAAATTTTTTAACTGCCAACTTGAGTGAATTAAAAGCAAAAGGACTTTTTAATCAAATTGATCCTTTGGAAAGTTCGAATGGTCCAATCATAACCATAAATCATAAAACACTTATTAACCTTTCATCAAATAATTATCTCGGACTAGCGACAGATAAACGAATGAAAGAGGCAGCATTGAAAGCAGTAGAACAATATGGGGTTGGTGCAGGTGCGGTTCGTACGATCAATGGAACATTAAAGCTGCACGTTCACCTTGAGGAGAAATTAGCTGAATTTAAACATACAGAAGCTGCCATTGCTTATCAATCAGGTTTTAATTGTAATATGGCGGCTATTTCAGCGATAATGGACCATCATGATGCGATTTTATCAGATGAGTTAAACCATGCTTCTATTATTGACGGGTGCAGGTTATCACGAGCAGAGATTATCCGTTTCAAGCATTCAGACATGTCTGATTTACGCTTAAAGGCAAAGGAAGCAACTGGGTCTGGACGTTTTCAAAAAGTGATGGTGATTACGGATGGCGTTTTTTCCATGGATGGTGATATTGCACATTTACCAAAAATTGCTGAAATAGCTGAAGAATATGATCTGATTACATATGTTGATGATGCACATGGCTCTGGTGTATTAGGTGATGGTGCAGGAACGGTCAAACATTTTGGGTTGTCAGATCAGATTGATTTTCAAATAGGAACATTATCAAAGGCAATAGGTGTTGTTGGGGGATATGTTGCTGGGAAGAAAGATTTAATTGATTGGTTAAAAGTCCGAAGCCGTCCATTTTTGTTTTCCACTTCCTTAACGCCTGCCGATGTGGCAGCATGCATTAAGGCCATTCAAATTTTAATGGAGAGCACTGATTTAAACAAACTTCTTTGGGAAAATGGAAATTATCTAAAAAAGGGTTTGAAAGATTTAGGCTTTAATATCGGTAAAAGTGAAACACCTATTACGCCATGTATAATTGGGGACGAGAAACTTGCGCAATTGTTTTCGACAAGATTAATTGAAGAAGGGATTTATGCTAAAGCGATAATGTTTCCAACTGTTCCAAAAGGTACCAGTCGTATTCGGAATATGCCAACAGCAGCTCATACAAGGGAAATGCTTGATAAAGCAATTTCCATTTATGAAAAAGTCGGTAAGGAAATGCACATCATCTCATAATCCATCATTAGACTGAAATAAAAAGGCAGAGGATGGGAATGAAACGGATTTTAATCACGGGGGCTTTAGGTCAAATTGGAACTGAATTAACATTAAAGCTTAGAGAGATTTATGGTGAAGATTTTGTCATTGCCACAGATATTCGCAATAATAATAGTAAGGCGGCTCAGAACGGTCCTTTTGAAATTCTTGATGTTACTTCATTAAACTCAATGATTGAAATAGCAAGCAAATATAAAGTGGATACAATTATTCACCTAGCTGCATTGTTGTCAGCTAAAGCGGAGATAAGACCGTTAAATGCTTGGCAGTTAAACATGGGTGGTTTATTGAATGCACTTGAAACCGCAAAGGAATTCAATGCACAATTTTTCACTCCCAGCTCGATAGGTGCATTTGGGCCTTCAACACCGAAAACTTTGACGCCCCAAGATACGATTATGCGTCCTGCCACAATGTACGGCATAAATAAAGTAGCTGGTGAACTCCTTTGTGATTACTAT
>JAUZQA010000740.1 GCA_030705665.1 Bacillota bacterium | reverse complement strand
TGTTTTTGGAGAAAGTGGAGAAGGACATATCCGCTGTTCGTACGCCTCCTCTTTGGAACAGCTTAAAGAAGCCATCACGAGGATGGAACGGTTTGTGAAGAAATATCAATAAGCATTTATGAAAAAGGCCGATTAAAAAAGTCGGCCTTTTTTCTTAGAGTAAAAGTCCGAATTTTCTATTTTAATATATCTTTATTTAGTTAAAAAATGTATGATTAAAATAGAATTATTGGAGGGGAATCTTGTGAATATTGTTGCATCAAAAAAACTTCAATCGATGACAGAAAGTATTTTTACAGAAGTTGCTAACAGGAAGTATGAAGCGATAAAAAGAGGCATAGATGTGATTGATTTAAGTGTAGGAAGTCCCGACCTTCCGCCATCTTCTTCTGCGGTTAGTGCCCTGGTAAATTACGCTGCTGACCCGACAAAGTACGGGTATACATTAACGGGTATACCTGATTTTAATCTTGCCGTTTGTTCATTTTATAAAAATCGCTATTCTGTTGAGCTTGATGCAGCTTCGGAGGTACTTCAGCTAATGGGTTCACAGGATGGGCTGGCCCATTTGGCGACAGCTTTTATCAATCCTGGCGATTATGTACTTGTTCCAGACCCTGGTTATCCAATCTATCAGGATAATGTTATGCTAGCGGGTGGCATTATCTACCCAATGGCCTTATTGGAAGAGAATCAATTCTTGCCGCAATTGGACGAAATTCCATTAGAAATCCTGGAAAAAGCCAAAATGATGATTATTAGTTATCCTGGGAATCCAGTTACTGCTCTTGCAGATAAAAATTTCTTTGAAAAAGTAGTCCATTTTGCCAAGAAAAATAATATCTTAGTTATTCATGATTTTGCTTATTCCGAATTGATATTTGATGGAAATCCGCAGATTAGCTTTATGTCTATTCCTGGTGCAAAAGAGGTGGGAATCGAATTTAATTCACTTTCGAAAACATTCAATATGGCCGGGTGCAGAATTGGTTATGCGGTAGGAAATCCGACAGCCTTGGCAATTTTAAATTCCTTAAAAGGCCTCGTTGATTATGGAATTTTTTACCCGATTCAAAAAGCGGGAGAAGCAGCACTTTTGTCCGATTACTCAGCCCTACAGGACCAGGTAAATGAATATGAGCGCCGTCGTGATGCTTTATTAGACGGTCTTGAACAGAGCGGCTGGAAGGTGGCAAAGTCACCTGCAACTATGTTTGTTTGGGCAAAGATACCATCTGGCTGGAAATCTCGGGAATTTGCCTTTGCGTTAATTGATCAAGCTGGTGTTGCCGTTGTTCCTGGTGATGCCTTTGGAAAATTGGGTGAAGGTTATGTAAGAATCGCTTTGGTTCAGCCTGCTGAACGTCTTGCGGATGCAGCAAAACGGATACAGCAATTTCTTTATCAAACAAAATAGTTTGTTTTCTTCTAAAACAACCTTTTTCTTTCATATATCAGTAAGGAAGACCTTCTTCATTGGAGGTCTTTTATTATGGGGAAAGAGGGAATTTGGAATGCCAAGTGGAACGCATCAAGAGATTATTGACTTGCCCATTGAAAAAGTATGGAGCTTTGTTAAGGATATGGATAATTGGGCCCCGCTCATCCCAGGTTATATATCACATAAAAAATTTAATGAACGTCTGTCGACTTGGGAGTTTTATCAAGACATTGGAATTCTAAAAAAGAAAATCAGTTTAATAGTAACGATAAGAGAATGGATTCCGCCTACTAAGGTTACATTTGATTTAAAGGGTATGAATGAGAAGTTTTCTGGCAATGGATATTTTCAGGCCGAAGCACTTGGAAAAAGCCAAACAAAAGTAAAAGGTTATCTGGAAATTAATGCTGAAGGTGCGATGGGGAAGGTCGTGAACAAAGTGCTAAAAACGACTATTCCAAAAACAGCACAAGAGATCACTGCGGCTATAGCTGATAAATTTAAATAGAACTACACCGAATGAGAAAGGGTAGCTTGTTACCATGAGAGGGTCGAACTGGGTAGGAAGGTACGAGAAAGACAAGGTTACCTGATTACCTGATCTTATTAAAAGCAAGAAAAACCCCTGATATCAATCCATCAGAGGTTTCTTTTTTGTCTTTATTAATTAATCAACGCCTGTAATGGCGCAGGGATTCTTCCAGCACGGTTGATCATTTTTTCGGAGCTGTATGGATTGACTCCCATGACTGGCG
>JAUZQA010000074.1 GCA_030705665.1 Bacillota bacterium | reverse complement strand
TAGGAGCAATCTTCTCTCAAGCGATTTATGTGCCAATTACATCCACTTTTTTAACTCTATTTAACAAGAACTGGAAGTGGAAAATCAGTTTCAGCCTTTTTTATTTTTGTATTGAAAAATTATTTTTACGATTAAAGATTTATAAAGTATATTGGTGGAAGCCTATATACACTCTAGTTTTTTTAAATGGATATTTTTATCTAAGTGATGGCTTTTATAAGGCACTATCAACCCAAAAAAAATGGGCAATGGTAATTGCTCATTACTTGGCTACCGATGTAGTTTGGATTACTTTAATGTATATTTTTGCAATGAAACGTTATATTCGATTCGGGCGTGGATATTTCTTTACGTGGGCTGAACATTTTAAAATAGTGCCTTTATACAGTTTGATCATCTCTTTTTTCGCTACTATTACTTCTTCAAAGACTGGGTTGTTTTATAGGATACTATTGCCATTAAGCCATATGATGATTGATATAATTTTGGTAAAAATGAATATCTTAAAAGTGAATATCAAAAAATTTTTAGTTACTAGTTCTCGATACTTACTAATGACATTTATTTCAAGATTCTTTTATAAAACAATCCAAAATATATACAAGCCTGGGAGATAGAGGTTAACAGTTGCCCCCAGGTTTTTTTGTATTCTGTTTGCTCTTTTTCTTACTGCCGCATGTTTTGGGTTGTTTTGTCCTAAACCTTAATCCAATAGATAAAAATTTTGTCATAATCATACCAAAAATTCCAATATGGAGAGATCTATAATAAGGATAAGAAATCTTAACAATTGCTAAAAGGGGAGTAAAAAATTGAAACATGTTGTGATAACTGGAAGTACGAGAGGAATCGGTTACGGTTTGGCAACTGAATTTTTAAAAGCGGGTTGTAAGGTTACCATTAACGGCACAACACAGGAAAGTGTGGATAAGGCTTTAATTAATCTTCAAGAATACATACCTGATCATCTAATAGGATTCCCAGCCAATGTGGAGGAACTAGATGATGTAGAAAAGCTGTGGGATTTTTCCCAAAAACATTTTGGAAAGGTAGATATATGGATCAATAATGCAGGAATTGACCAGGAACGAAAACTATTTTGGGAAATGGGACAAACGGAATATGAAAAGGTTATCCACACAAATTTATTGGGAGTTCTAAATGGGAGCAATGTTGCTTTCCGACACATGCTGGAGTATGGTGGCGGTCAAATTTTCAACATGGAGGGTTTCGGCAGCAACGGAATGATGCGGGAAAAGATGACTATTTATGGTACTTCTAAAAGTGCAATCAGCTACTTCACCCGTTCACTAGCTTTCGAAGCAAAGAATACCGATGTGAAGGTTGGCACCTTAAGCCCTGGTATGGTGGCAACGGACTTTTTAAGAAAATCGCTTGATGAGCAAAATAGAAAAATATATAACATCCTTGGTGATAAAGTGGAACCCGTTACCAGATTTCTAGCAAAAAGGGTTTTGGAAAATCAAAAAAATGGAGCCAATATCCAATGGTTAACAAAACCAAAAGTAATGTGGCGGTTTATGAGTTCCTCATTTGTAAAACGTGATATTTTTAATTAGAAAAGCCAGCTCAATTGAGCCGGCTTTTCTTTATTGAATAATTACAGCTTTTTGTTTCATCTCCTTGCGATGTATACGAAAATGGATCAATTCATATACCAACGGAACGATGCACAAGGTTAAGATGGTTGAAGTGAAAAGTCCGCCGATAACGACAACTGCAAGACCTTGCGAGATTAACACACCTTCCGATGCACCAAATGCTAGTGGTAATAACGCACAAATCGTTGCAATGGCAGTCATTAAGATTGGTCGAAGTCTTGTCGTTCCTGCTTCCAGCAAGGCCTCCCGAACGCTCATTCCGAGCGCTCTTTGTTGTTCAACTCGCTGGATCAGCACGATCGCATTGGTAACAACAATCCCCATTAACATCAAAATACCAATCAGTGACGAAACGCTAAGCGGCTGATGGGCGATATAGGTTCCGAAGAACGCACCTATTAACGCCACTGGCATTGAGAAAAGAATGGCAAATGGTGCTGCCCATCCTCCAAACAGAACCAGCATCACAATGTAGACAATGCCGATTGCTACAAGAATTGCTTCAATAAGTTGGGTAAAACTCTGATTTTGCTGCATGACGGAGGACGATTGTCCTACCTGAACACCTGATGGTAGTTTTAATGCACTAACCGCCTTTAATGCGCTCTTCAGCGTTTTGCCAGTGTTCTGTGTTGTATAGTCACCTGAAATCTCCGCATAGGAATCACCATTTTGGTGAAGTACAGATGTTGGCGTTTGTACACCGCTGACACTTGCAACATCACCAACTGTAATGGTTTGACCGATCGATGTACTGATTGGAAGACCCTGAATGGCAGCCAAATTATTCAGTGCTGTGGAACTATTCAACATTACATTCATGTTATATGTTTGTCCGTCTATATTCACATTGCCAATGTTTTGCTGAGAAAGATAGGTTCTGACAGCACCTGCTATTTGCTGGGCGGTTAAACCATACTTTGCTGCTGATGCCATATTTGGTACCACGCTAATTTCAGGCTGTGTGTCTGCCAAATTGCTTTTTACATTAGCTAAACCTGAGAAATTTTGCAGGCGATTCGTAATTTGGGTTGCTGCTTTCGAAATGGAAGCTTCATTTGAACCGTTAACAACGATATCAAACGATGTGCCGCCACCTCCCGTCATTTGACCCTTAACTTGAATAGTTGTTCCACTTGTTGCCAGGCTGGCAGTTTGCTTTCTCACTTTTGCTAAAAATTGGTTCACATTAGCAGTGGCATTTAAAGCAACATTTAATGAAGCGGTATTTGTTGCCTGCGTACCACCCCCGCCTCTCATACCCATTCCGCCGCCACCGCCCACGGAAGTGTTGATACGAGATATATCTGAAGAATACTGCTTTAATTTCTGTTCAACTTGTTTAGCCTTCGCATCTGTGACATCCAATGGTGTCCCCGCAGGCATTGCAATCGAGATCGTTGCAGTTTGCTGCATAGAGTTTGGAATGAAGGTGCTTCCTACTAAAGGCAAGACCATCAGTGATGCGACAAAGGCAATGACTGTACCGAATATAACCCAGCCTTTATGGTTCAGACACCAACTCAAAATGGACTGGTAACGTTTTTGCCATGGGCGCTGTTCCAGTGTTGCTGCTACATACGGGTTATGGCTGTTGGTACTTTCCCCCTTCTCCAAATCAGGATGAAGGCTTCCATCTGGATGATCTTTCGAATCCAGCCAGTTATATGCAACATTTTTAGCAGGCTTTCGTACTACAAATAGCCATGCAAGTATTGGAACAATCGTTAAAGCAACGATCAATGAAGATGCTAATGAACATACAACCGTAAGTGAAAACGGGAAGAATATTTTCCCAACCATTCCCCCAACCATGGCAAGCGGAAGGAAGACAGCGATGGTTGCTAAAGTTGATGACAAAATTGCATTTCCTACTTCTTTTGTTGCGTATAATACAAGTTTTTTCCCAAATCCTAATCCATTTTTCCACGTTCGATAGATATTTTCTATGACAACAATACTGTCATCAACAACACGCCCTGTCGCTACCGCAAGTCCTCCGAGCGTCATAATATTGAGAGTGACACCATAGCGGGCGAGCAAAATAATCGCAGTAAGGATTGAAACTGGGATGGATACTACAGCAACAACGGTCGTTAACCAGTTCCTTAGGAACAATAGTATGACAAGGACTGCGAATAAGGCGCCCAAAACAGCCTCCTTCACCAATCCATTTACAGAATCTGTAATCATTTTTGAAGAATCAAACAGTGGTACGATTTTAACACCGTTTGGCAGCTGCTTATTTAATGTTTTGAATTGAGTATTGACGGCTTTCATAACCGTTACCGTGTTTGCATCTTCAGTTTTGGAAACAGTCACCAAAATACTCTGCTGTCCATTCGTCCGATTAATTGAACTTCCGGCAGGTGGCTGCATTGACACAGTCGCTAGATCGGAAAGCGGAATAGTGTCCAGCGTCGTCGGCTGCGAACTTGCAGTATCCGTGCTCACCGAAGGCTGTTTTAACTGTGATTGCTGTTTTACAGCAGGTTTATTGGCAGAATTCGCAGTACCGCCAGCTGCACCAGAAGCACTGGATGCCTCGCTCACTTTTGACTGGATTTGCTTAAGTTGCTGCTGAAGCTGATTTTGAGCATTCTCCAAGGCAGAAATCTGACCTTGCAGTTTGGCAATGGTTTGCGGGTCTTGACTTTCCTTCGGCATTGCCATTGCTTTATTAAGAGATAGTTCAGCACCAAAGATTTGACCTTGGATTTGTTGGAGAGACGTAAGCATTTGGTTTTCTGCCTGCAAAAGCCCTACACCCTGACCCAGCTGGCCAACACTTTGACCAAGCTGGCCAACTCCTTGAGCAACCTGCCCCACACTTTGGGCAACCTGTCCGATGGATTGTCCCATTTGACTTAAACTATTTCCAAGTGCTTTTTGCATATTTGCTGTTTGATTAGCAGGAATTCCAATCTGCAAGTTTTGAATGTCTGCCAGAGATTTAAATGTTGAGTTTAATTGCACCGGTTGAACTTTTCCATCTGCAGTGGCAGTTCCAAGCGGGACAGATGAATTATCACTCTGTAAATCCTGAAGAACTTGTTGAAGCGTCAGGTTATATTGGCTTAGTTTTGCAGGATCAAACTGGATCATCACATTGTCTGCATCCGCACCAGCAGCACTGACAGTTGCAACCCCGGCTACGCCTTGCAAAGATGGCACTACAGTATTATTCACCACGTTTTTAAGCTCTTCACCCGACAATTTATTGGATGCAACCGTAAATGTCAATACAGGAGTATTGCTAAACGAGAATGATCTTACGTTTGGTTTAGCCGCTGTTGATGGCAATTGGACTTGATTGACGATCTGTTCTACGTTTTGCATGTCGGTTTTTAAATCCGCATCCATATTTAGTTGAAGCTCAATTTGTGAAACGTTCGCTACAGATGTTGAGGTAATGGTTTGGACATCTTGAGCACCATTAAGTGCTTTTTCTATAGGCGTTGTCACGTCTGTCGCTACCTGGCTGGGAGATGTCCCCGGGTAGGTCGTCATAATTGATATAATTGGAACTGACATGTTAGGCATAAGGTCTTCCTGCAATCCAAATGCTGATAATATGCCCCCAATTGCAATCAATAGCACGAGTATAACAATTGCAACCGGATTTCTTAAAGAAAATTTAGTCAGAAAATGCATTTTTTATAATCCTGCCTTTCTAGTATATTTAAAACAATATAATACTCTATTTTATTAGCATACATGAAACAGAATATAATAGTTTTGTGTCCTCTATGTGACCTATTAAATTTTTAAAAAATTCTACAAAAAAACAGTCCGTACCTGGACTGCTCTTTACCGCTAATACCTTCATTTTTTCAAACAAATTCTAAAAGTCGTTTCTTTCCCTTCTGCACTGTCGACTGAAATACTCCCATGGTGTAAATCAATGATTCTCTTAACAACTGCCAGTCCAAGCCCATAGCTTTCTGCCGTCCGGGTATGTGCCTTTTCACCTCGATAAAACCTTTCAAAAATATGTGGAATATCTTTCTTAGGAATGCCATAACCAGTATTGCTAATCAAAATCTCAACCTGATTACCGCGGTCAAATCCTCGAACTGAAATTTTACCATTATTGAAATTATACTTAATCGCATTTGAATATAAATTTGTCCACACTTGACTCATTAACGATTCATCAGCAAAAGCTTCGAGCTTTGGAAGATCAAAATCGATTTCAAGATTCTTTTCCATCCACAGAGATTGCATGGCAACAAGCTGATTTCGCAGTTGCCGATCCAGCGGGTAGTGTTTTGGATGAAACGGTGACTTGTTTGCCTCTAAAATAGATAGGTTTAATAATTGTTTGGTTAAACTCGAAAGGCGCTCACTCTCAAGCAGAATTTGTTCCAAATAAAGCTTTCCTTCCTGCGGTTTCACTGCTTCATCCTTTAAGGCAATTGTCATTCCTTTTATGGCTGCAAGTGGTGACTGAAGCTCGTGAGATACATTGGCAACGAAGTCCTTGCGCATTTGCTCCGTATTATTTAATTCTCTAACCATATAGTTGAAGCTTTGAGCCAATTCGCCAAACTCATCTTTGCTTTTTACATCTAAATGAATATGAAAATTACCTCTTGCCAGTTCATTGGTTGCATTAGTAATTTGAACAAGGGGTCTGATTAAAAAACGGGTTGTAATGAGAACAAGCGATATTCCAATAAGAAGTACAATCAATAATGAAGTTAATATTATATTTCTAATCTGTCTGAATGATTCTTTCAAACTGGGTTTAATAAATAAAGCAAATTTTTCATTTTTCCTGTCTAATGGCAGTCCGATCATCATATTGTGAGGACCATTTTCCCATTGTCGGTAAACATGGCCTGCCATTACATCCATGATTGTTTTTTTACCTAATCCACTTGATTTTAAAGTGTTTGGTGTTTTTAATACTAATCCATTCTTATTATAAACATAGACATCATAAGACAGATTAGTGTTTTTCAAATACCCATTAAAACCTTTATTTCCCAAGGTTTGATATAAATTAATCAATCCTTTTCCTTGGTCCATTACTTCAGTTTCACGAATCTTTATAATTTGATTTTGATAAATAAGCGAAGTAATTAAAAATGAAACGACCAATGACACGATCATAACAGAGAAATAATTTAAACAATTTTTTATGTATATCGATTGAATCATGACAATACCTCTAATTTATAACCAAGGCCTCTTATCGTACAAATTTGAAGGATGTCTTCATAATTTTTAAATTGCTTACGGAGCTTTTTAACGTGAGTATCGATAGTTCTTTCGTCACCCTCGTAGTCGAGACCCCAGATGCTTTCAATTAATTGATCTCTGGTGAAAATTTTTCCTGGCTGGCTTGCTAACATATACAGCAGTTCAAACTGCTTTGTTGGCAATACAAATTCCTCATCTTTAATCTGAACTTTATAACTATCTCTATTGATCAACACCTTATTAAAATTTATGCTGTGTTCCGAAGCAACCCTGTACCTTTTTAGCAAGGACTTTACCCTCATAACAAGCTCAGCCGGGTGAAAAGGCTTCGTCAGATAATCATCCGTTCCCAGTTTAAAGCCTTTAATCGTATCATCCAATTCAGCTCTGGCTGTTAACATCAACACCGGAATTTCATAATAGGCTTTAATTTTCTCACAAAGCTCCCATCCATCCACATGCGGCATCATGATATCAATGACTGCACAATCAATTTTCACTTGTTCTAAAAGGTCAAGTGCTTCTTTACCATCACAAGCAATTTTTGTCCGAAACCCCTCGTTCTCCAAATAGAGCTGAGTCACCCTCCGGATATTAACATCGTCATCTGCAATTAGTATCGTTATATTCATAAACAAATTACTCCTTATTTAGATACGTATATATTAACCAAGAATGAGGTAGAAGACAAAGGCGTATTCTTATTTATATACAAGGTTTTCTATTTTCACAAAACCTTTAAAGCAAAAAAAAAGACGGCCACTAAATCCGCCGTTTTGAAAATCGATATCTTTTATCTTTTTGCCTTTAGCAAAATTTTATAATTCAATGCTTTTAATTAGTTTTGTTTTACCGTAGTTTTCATCGAATCCGTAGCAATTCACTTGAACTTTGCCATTTTTATATACCTTCACAGTGGCCCAGGCATACATACGGTCTGTTGGATTATTCGTTGGTGTGGTAACTTCAAATGGACTTCCTCCGGAACCAACAAGAACTTGATTGGCTTTTCCATGCTTGCTTACATTGAATACATGTTCATGTCCGCAGAAATAAGTAGCATTATTATCTTCAATTACTTTCCAGAATTCATCTCTGCTCGTTGGATCAGCATCAAGCCCGTCGGCAGAGGGCGGGCTAGCAGGATCGGCCACATAAGGAAATGCATCCTTATGACCGAAAACAAAAATATGCTTCGCCCCATTTTTCTTTGCTTTTTCCATATCCTGCTTCATCCATTCAATTGGCGCGTGGCTGTCGTTCCCAACCGGGTCAGTATTGATAATCACAAAATGGGATCCTTTTAAATCAAAGGAATAGGACAATTGAGATTGATCCGTTGAAATACTATTTGCACCGACTTGAGGGTGATTTTGAACATCCCAGTTTTGGATATCCATACCTTCAATTTGCTTAAAGCGATTTGTATCCATAATAATGTCACCCATATTGGCTCTCCAAGTATCTTCATTGGCTTGGGTGGCTTTTTTAACAGTATTTCCATTGGCATCTTTATATTTGTCCTGAACTTCGTGGTTCCCTGGTACAGGTACCACATATGTACCAGTCTCAAACATATTGGCAACTAAACCGCGCCAGTATGCGTACTGTCGATTTAATACATTGGCGTCGGAATTTTTGGTATAACCCATGATCATATCACCGTTAAAGATAAACAGGTTCGATTTTTGCGTTTGAACTTCTCTTGTGATACGAGTAAAAGCCTTCGTATTTTGCAGCCATAGTTTATCCTGAGTTGTCAGGTTAGGCTGTGAGGCGTCGGCACGGGAGTCACCAACTGTTGAAAATGTCAACACTACATTTTCATCTTGACTATTATCCTTTGCATTACCGACATCTGCATTTGCTTTTTGTGGAACAGCGTTTAATAATGCGGTCAGTCCAATAAAAGAACTTAAAGTTACTGCGCTTAAAGTCGTTAGTAATTTTGCTTTTTGTACCAAACTCAACCATCCCCTATTATACTTTAATTTTTACTGTCAATAAGTAGTTTAATAGGGAAGTGTAATTCTAACATTTAAATTGAGTTAATATTTTGTAAATTTCATCTTCCTGAAATATAGGAACACCTTTCATTGTAAATCAATGAAAGGTGCTAGGTAGTCTTTAGTAAAAACTATTCGTTTTGGACGGTTACATTGCCTGTCATATAATTAGTGTGCGTCATTGCCCACTGTCCATTTTGTCCATCACAAGGATCCGCACACAACCATTTAAAAGTGCCGGTTTTTGTTGGAGTAAAAGTACCTTTTGTCACGCTTGGAGTTCCTTTTTGCTTCGTTCCGGGTACGGCAATATTCACCCCAAGATCATTAGAAGTAAACGTATGTGAACCATCGTCAAAGTTATAAATGGTTAATTCTACCGGACTTCCTGCACTAACAGTGATGTTTCCAGGGGTATAGGCATCATGCAGCTTCCCGTCTGACCCAAGCTTGTATCCCGCATTGATAACAGTGGATACATGCTGTGTATTGTCATTATTAACAGTAATCGTTCCCCGCATATACCCATCATTTGTCATTGCCCATTGGTTATTTTCACCATCACACTTATCTGCACAGTACCAATTAAAGGTTCCGGTTTTATCCGGAGTAAATGTATAGGTTGTTTCCATTGGTGAACCTTTTTTGGTTGAACCTTTAACTTTCACATTTAACCCTAAATCAGCTGCTGTATACGTGTGGGTTCCCCCGTCGTAGTTTAAAAAATGAAGTGTGACTGGTTTGCCTTCGGTTAAGGTAATATCACCATTAATAAAAGCATCATGCATTTTTCCATCCGGACCTAATTTGCCTGACGGTTCAACAACGAGATACAAATTTCGAGCAGTATTGCTCTTTGGGTTTCCAGCTTTCGCTGTATCTTTGTTTTTTGTAGTGGTAGGCTTCGTTTTAGGTGCTGCTGTTTTCGGTTGATTGTTGTTACATCCCACCAAAAACGTTGAAAAAACAAATACAAAAAGAACAAACATAATGCTTTTTTTCATTGTTTTATTCATTTTCATGTTTCCTCCTGTGTCCGATAACTGTCGATTTTTGACCGACTATTTTTAGAATCTCCAAAAAGTGAAGAAAAAATATATCGAACCTCAACAATTACAAGCAGGAGTTCTTTAAATTACTTTAGGAATAATTTTATTTTTTTTAATCCATTTTTTACATTAGGATAACGAAATGGAATATCAAATAATGTTGTTTGTTTTAACACACTTTTTTTGTGGGAGAAGGTATCAAAGCTGCCTTTTCCATGATATGCCCCGATCCCGCTGCTTCCTACACCTCCAAAAGGCAGGTGGGGAGAAGCGAAGTGGTACACTGTATCATTAATGCATCCACCACCAAATGAGACACTTCTTAAAACCTGCTGCTGGATTTTTTCACTATCTGTAAAAATATAGAGGGAAAGTGGTTTCGGGTGGTGATGAATTCCCTCAATAACCTGAATTATTTCGTCATACTCCAGAACGGGTAAAATGGGACCAAAAATCTCATCTTTCATAATAGGATGATCCCAAGTAATATTTGTTAAAACGGTCGGCTCGAGTAGTAACTTTTTAGGGTCTGAATTACCTCCCAAGAGAATATCGCCATTGTCTAAAAAAGAACATAAACGTTTGAAATGTCTTTCATTTACGATTCGAGTGAAATCTGGGTTTTTTAGTGGTTCCTTGTATAACTCGGTAATGGCCTCTTTTAGATAATCGAAAAATTTTACTTTAATGCTGGTGTGAAGATAGAGATAATCTGGAGCAATGCACGTCTGTCCGGCATTCACAAATTTACCCCAGGCGATTCTTTTAGCTGCCAATTTCAGATTAGCATCGTGATGTACAATACAAGGACTTTTCCCGCCTAGTTCCAATGTAACTGGAGTTAACTGTTTTGCCGCGGCTTCCATAATAATTTTCCCTACAGGCACACTTCCAGTAAAAAAGATGTAATCAAAACTTTCATTCAATAATGCTTGGCTTGTTTCAACGCCCCCTTGGACAACCGAAATATAATTATCAGCAAAAATCTCAGTGAGAATTTCCCCTAAAATTTCCGATGTTTTCGGCGTCAATTCCGAAGGCTTAACCACGGCACAATTGCCAGCTGCAATTGCTCCAATTAAAGGAGCAACGGCTAGTTGAAAAGGATAATTCCAAGGAGAAATGATTAGTGATACCCCATAAGGCTCTGAAATGATAAGGCTTTTAGAGCCGAAATGTGTAAAAGGGGTTTTTACTTTTTTCGAGTTTACCCATGAACGCAATCTTTTTTGGACAAAGCGAATTTCCTCCAGCACTACACCAATTTCGGTGGAATAGGCATCAAATTCAGATTTATTTAAATCTGTTCTCAATGCTTCCATAAGCTCTTTTTCGTATGTCTTAATCGCATTCCTTAATTTTTGGAGGGCATCCAAGCGAAAGGTTAGATCCTTTGTCCTTCCTGTTTGAAAAAAAGCTTTTTGTTTGTAAACTAACGAAGAGTAATTCTCCAAATAAAATCTCCCCTTTTACCACGGCTCTATTTTTAGATTTTCGTTCATTATTTCTTTATTTAAAATTTAAAATAACAAAAGACTGAACACAAAGTAAAAAGGAAAATTTGTTACTAACGAATTTTCTTTTAATATTGTGCCAAGCACCATTTCTTGGTTTTTTGGTCAGCAAAGGATGCTTCTACACTATTTAAATATATTTGACCGTAATCCTCTTCGCTTAGATTAAATTCTTTGTTAACTAAATGGATTTCTTTTGACATTGTAGTATCAGATACTGTTCTGTTATCCGTATTA
>JAUZQA010000739.1 GCA_030705665.1 Bacillota bacterium | reverse complement strand
ATTTTCCACCAAATAAACGCCCAAATTACTGCAGGAAGACCTTCCGCAATAAACATCCATCTCCAGCCAATAGAGTTAACTAAATAACCAGAAACGATTGACATCCATAATACCGTTGCCGGGTTGCCTAAAATTAGGAATGTATTGGCACGAGACCGTTCTTTTTTTGTAAACCAGTGGCTTAAGAACACCAGCATAGATGGCATAACGGCACTTTCAACGACACCAAGGGCAAATCGTAGAACAAATAAGATTTTAATATTGTTAATCATACCTGTAGCAGATGCTAATAAGCCCCATAAAATCAATGACCAGAAAATCAGTTTCTTGGCGCTCTTTTTCTCCGCGTAACTAGCACCAGGTACTTGGAAAAAGAAATAGCCTAAAAAGAACAACGAACCGAGCAACGAAGATGTTCCTGGTGTAATGTGAAGATCTTTTGCTAATCCTGAAGCGGCACCAAAACCATAGTTGGCACGGTCAAGATAAGCTAAACTGTAAGTAATAAAAGCAATCGGAATCAAACGCATCCATCTTTGTTTTGCAATTACTTCTTTCATGTTATTTCACTCCTTTTGTGATAAATTCTTGCAACTGACTTTTCGTTGGATAGCCATCGTTGTCGCCAGGTGATTGAACGGCTAATGCACCGATTGCATTTCCACGTAATACCGCTTCACGTATTGGTAATCCTTCGATGATGCCGCTGATGACACCAACAGCAAAACCATCTCCAGCCCCAACGGTATCGACTACTTTTTCTACCTTAAAGCCAGGAACCGTACCTTCTTCATCTGTTGATTTATAAAATGCCCCCGCGGCACCAAGCTTAATCACGACAAGCTTTACTCCCTTATCTAAGTAAAAAGAAGCAATATCCCGCGGATCTTTGTAACCGGTTAAAATTTCGCCTTCCGTAATTCCCGGCAGTACATAGTCAGCCCCAAATGCGGCTTCATTAATTCCTTCAATCATTTCTGCTTTTGAATTCCAAAGCGTGGGTCTTAAATTGGTATCGAACGAAACAGGACGGCTATTTTTTTTCATAAAGCTTTGCACATGCTTAGCAAAAGCTCTTATCTCCTCTGATAATGCTAATGGAATTCCTGTCATGTGTAAAAGGTTTGCATGTTGAAAATATTCTTCATTGAAGTCTTCCATACTTAGATGACTTGCCGCAGATCCTTTTCGGAAATACTCAACCTCAGGGTCACCTGTTGTAACCTTCGACTTTAATTGGAAGCCTGTTGGGTAACGTTCGTCCGTGAAGATATGGCCAGTGTCAACGTTTTCAAATTTGAGCCTTTCAACGATGAATCTACCAAATGAATCATTCCCCACTTTGGAAGCATAGCCGGACTTGAATCCGAGCCGTGCCAGCCCAATCGCAACATTTGTTTCTGCTCCTGCCAGCTCACGTGTAAATTGTTCGATTTCGTGTAAAGCACCCGGCTGATTAGCAATTAACATAGCCATCGCTTCCCCAAAGGTAACAGCGTCTAATTTTTTCATACGAACACCTCGCTCTCTAGTTGCTCCATAAACCTGACATAATCATTTGTTTTTTCAATTGGCTGGATCGGAAATTCCAGCGCCTTGGTCAGCTTGGCTGGAAATGTTTTAAATACCTTCTCCCAACTGTGATTTTGCCCTTTTTCCAATGGCACTGTAACCAGTCGTTTTGCGTTTTTTTCCACTTGTTTTAAATGCAGATAATGGACGTACGGTGCAAGCTGGCCTAATGCATCGTCAACATTCTGATTGGTATAATACCAATTCCCGGCATCAAACGTCATTTTAATGGGAACATTTAGTGCTAATGCGCTTTCAAAAAAGGCTTTAAGGTTCTGTACATTCCCGCCATAAGGTGTCTGATCATTTTCAACCAACATCTGAATCCCTTTTTGATGTTTTAAAAAATGGTTTAAATCGTCAAGATTAGAATGATTTTTATGAAAATGGCCAAGCGATACATTAAGCCAATTGTCTCTAAGGGATAAAGCTTCTTCAAAAACCGTTGTTAACATTTCTTTATTTAATTGATGATCCACTTTCCATAATTCAATTGGTGCAGAATAGAACGTGAATAATCCTAAACGGGCGATTTACTGTTTTATTTGAGTTAGTTGTTGAATTTTTTCATTCCCGGGCAATAATTCTCTGCGAATTTCAACGCCATACGCGCCTGCTTTTGCGAT
>JAUZQA010000738.1 GCA_030705665.1 Bacillota bacterium | reverse complement strand
AATCGTTAATGATCGCTTTCGATCGTTGCGAGTTGACTAAATTATTTGGTATGATCAAATAATGAGGATTGAACCGATAGGAGGTAAAGAAAATGTCGCGAATCTCAATAGATCAGGTTAAACATGTAGCCAATTTAGCAAGATTGGCCATAACTGAAGAAGAAGCAGAAAAATTCACAAAACAGCTTGATGCCATTATTACATTTGCCGAGCAGCTGAATGAATTGGACACTGAAAATGTAGAACCAACCTCACATGTACTGGACATAAAAAATGTCTTACGCGAAGACGTTCCGCAAAAGGGACTGCCACAAGAGGAAGTACTCAAAAATGCACCTGAAGAAAAGGATGGCCAATTCAAAGTACCATCTATCTTAGGGGATTAAGGAGGAGAAACAGTGAGTGTATTTGATCATAAAGTTGCTGAGCTTCATCAACTTTTACATAAAAAAGAACTAAGTGTATCTGACCTCGTAGCTGAATCGTATAAGCGAATTGGCGAAGTGGACGGTAAAGTTCAAGCATTTTTAACATTAGATGAAGATCAGGCTAGGGAATCGGCGAAAAAATTTGATGACCGTTTGTCTACCGACGACCAAAAAGGTCTGTTGTTTGGCATGCCGATTGGCGTTAAAGATAATATTGTTACAAATGGTCTACGGACGACTTGTGCAAGTAAAATTTTGGAAAAATTTAATCCGATTTATGATGCAACCGTTGTTCAGAAACTGCAAAAAGCTGAAACGATTACAATTGGGAAATTGAACATGGACGAGTTTGCAATGGGCTCATCCAATGAAAATTCAGCTTACCAAAAAACGAAGAACCCTTGGAATCTTGAAACTGTACCTGGCGGCTCATCAGGCGGTTCAGCCGCAGCAGTGGCAGCTGGGGAAGTATTATTTGCTCTTGGTTCAGACACGGGCGGTTCCATTCGCCAGCCGGCAGCCTTTTGCGGGGTTGTAGGCATGAAACCAACATATGGCCGTGTATCGCGCTTTGGGCTTGTAGCGTTTGCTTCTTCACTAGACCAAATCGGACCGGTTACAAGAACGGTTGAAGATAATGCTTATCTCCTTCAGGCTATTTCCGGTGTTGACCAAATGGATTCTACCTCTGCAAATATGGAAGTTCCTAATTTTGTAGAATCACTTACAGGTGATATAAAGGGCCTTAAAATCGCCGTACCGAAAGAATACCTTGGCGAAGGTGTCAGTGAAACAGTCCGTCAATCCATACTGGATGCCCTTAAAGTGTTAGAAAAGCAGGGTGCAGTTTGGGAAGAAGTATCATTACCACATTCTAAGTATGCACTGGCAACCTATTATCTCTTGTCTTCATCAGAGGCTTCGGCTAACCTTTCACGTTTTGATGGAGTTCGCTATGGATACAGAACGCCAAATGCTGAGAATTTAATGGATTTATATAAAAATACCAGAGCAGAGGGCTTTGGTGATGAAGTGAAACGTCGGATTATGTTAGGCACATTTGCGCTTAGCTCTGGCTATTATGATGCTTACTATAAAAAAGCACAAAAAGCCCGTACCCTTATTAAAAAGGATTTTGAAGACGTTTTTGAAAAATATGATGTGATTGTAGGACCAACAACGCCTACTCCGGCTTTTAAAATTGGCGAGAAAATTGCTGATCCTTTGACGATGTATGTAAATGATATCTTAACGATTCCTGTAAACCTTGCAGGGGTTCCAGGAATCTCTATTCCGTGCGGATTCGATGGGGGTCTTCCACTAGGTTTGCAAATTATCGGCAAGCATTTTGACGAAGCAACTGTCTATCGCACAGCACATGCATTTGAACAGGCAACTGATTATCATAAGCAAAAGCCACAATTGTAGGGGGTGAAAGAAATGGAATTTGAAACAGTAATTGGACTCGAGGTCCACGTAGAATTAAAAACAGAATCAAAAATCTTTTCGTCCAGTCCAAACCGCTTTGGAGCTGAGCCGAATACCAATACACACGTCATTGATTTGGGTTATCCAGGTGTGTTGCCTGTCTTAAATAAAAAGGTAGTAGACTACGGTATGAAAGCGGCAATGGCACTGAATTGCCAGATTGCAACCGATACGAAGTTTGACCGTAAAAACTACTTTTACCCAGATAATCCCAAAGCCTATCAGATTTCCCAGTTTGATAAGCCAATTGGGGAACATGGCTGGATTGATATTGAAGTTAACGGTT
>JAUZQA010000737.1 GCA_030705665.1 Bacillota bacterium | reverse complement strand
GCTGCCAAGTGAGAGCGGCCTCAACCCCTGCGGGTCAAGAGCAACCATCATTTCTGTTTCCGTCATAACTAGGTAAGCGTATGCCCCTTTTAACATGGTCAGGGCATTTTTAACCTGGTCTTTTACCAACTGATAACCGCTTCGTTTCATTAGATGTGCTAAAACCTCGGTATCTGAACTTGTTTGGAAGATACTTCCCTGTGCCTCAAGCTGATGCTTCAGCGATCTAACATTAACAAGATTTCCATTATGGGCAAGTGCAAGGCTGCCCGTTTGCGAATGGAACAAAAGCGGCTGGACATTTTCATATCCGCCCCCGCCCGCTGTTGCATACCGAACATGGCCAATTGCCGCATTTCCTGTTAATTCTTTAATAACATCAGGGGAAAACACTTCGGTAACAAGTCCTTCACCTTTTGCACCCTTCAGTGTTTTTCCATCGGAAACCACGATACCTGTGCCTTCTTGTCCGCGGTGCTGAAGGGCATGCAGCGCATAATAAGTGATTTGCGCTGCATCAACATGTCCCCAAATTCCAAAAACACCGCATTCTTCATTTAATCCCTTGATTTCAGCAGGCATGGAATCGCCCCTTTCCAGGCTTCTTTCAATTCAGCAACAGAAGCTTCTAATACAGGAGCATCCTCAGCTAGAATTTGTAAGTTTTCTGATGATGTTACTTCCCCAATAAGATTTGCTTCTACGATTTTTTCAAACTCACTTTGGTTTTCCTTTTTCACAGAAATGAGGAAACGAGATTGTGTTTCGCTGAATAGCGCAGAAACGGTGTTCCCGGAAACTTTTACAGCTGCTCCAAGATTTTCAGCACCAAATAGACATTCTGATAAGGCCACACCTAGTCCGCCTTCGGAAAGATCGTGGGCTGATTCAACTACTCCTGCCTGAATAGCTTTTAAAATCTTGTCTTGTCTTTCTTTTTCAACTTCAATGTTTAATTCTGGAGCTTTACCAAAGATTTTGCCGTTTAAGATCTTTTGCAGCTCACTGCCGCCAAACTCATCCTTTGTTTCTCCTACTATATAGATCAAATCACCGGCATTCTTAAACTGCTGGGTTGTAATATCGTTAAGATCCTTCACTAGTCCTACCATTCCAACAACTGGTGTCGGATAAACTGCCGTACCGCTTGTTTCATTGTATAATGATACGTTTCCGCCGATAACAGGTGTGTTTAATACACGGCATGCTTCGCTCATTCCATCTGCAGCCTGTTCAATCTGCCAGAATACTTCCGGTTTTTCCGGATTACCGAAATTTAAGTTATCGGTGATCGCTAATGGCTCTGCACCAGAACAAATGATGTTACGCGCTGCTTCAGCAACAGCAATGGCTCCGCCTACTTTAGGATCAAGGTAAGCATAGCGGGCATTACAGTCTGTTGTCATCGCTAATGCTTTACGTGTTCCGCGAATTCTTAGAACTGCAGCATCCGAACCTGGAGCAACAACGGTATTTGTCCGTACCATATAGTCATATTGGTCATATACCCATTCCTTGCTTGCAATTGTAGGCTGGCTTAAAAGTTTTAAAAGTGTTTCTTTATTATTTTCCACTTGTGGTACTGTATTTTCGATTGCCTGGAATTCCTGATAATAGGCAGGTTCCTGTGATGGCATCTGATAAACAGGAGCATCAGCTACTAACGCATCCACTGGAACATCTGCAACCAATTCCCCTTTATGATATAAATGCAGCATTTTATCGTCTGTAACTTTTCCGATTGAGACAGCTTCTAAGCTATATTTTGCAAAAAGATCAACGATTTCCTGCTCATGGCCTTTTTTAACAACAATCAACATGCGTTCTTGAGATTCCGAAAGCATCATTTCATATGGAGTCATTTCTGTTTCTCGCTGCGGTACAAGATCCAGATTCATTTCAAGACCCATTCCCGCTTTACTTGCCATTTCGGATGAAGAACTGATTAAACCGGCAGCCCCCATATCCTGGATGCCAACAAGGGAGTCATAATGAACAAGTTCAAGACATGCTTCAAGCAATAGCTTTTCCATGAATGGATCGCCCACTTGAACAGCTGAACGTTTTTCATCCGATTCCGCGGATAATTCTTCCGAGGCAAAAGTCGCACCATGAATTCCGTCACGGCCTGTCTTCGCTCCAACATACATCACTGTGTTGCCTGCGCCGTGGGCCTGCCCTTTTTTAATATCCTTGTGATTAATCAAG
>JAUZQA010000736.1 GCA_030705665.1 Bacillota bacterium | reverse complement strand
CTTGAATTATTAGATATGGTAAAAGAACATTCCGTTCAGGTGGTGTTAATTACTGATGATACAAGACTTGGAAGAGGAAATGCCAAGATTGCCTTACTGCATTGTATATTAAGAGAAAACGCCAAACTATATACCATAACAGATAACGGAGAGCATCAGCTTTCAGAATCCGATTCGATGGTTTTAAAAATTGTCGGGATTGTTGAAGAATACCAGCGGAAGCTGCATAACATTAAAATTAAACGCGGAATGAAACGTGCGGTTAGTAACGGATATAAACCAGAACGGAATCTGAAAAATTTGGGGGACAGCTCGGGCAGAGACAAGATTGAAGTTCCGATTGAAGAAATCGTTCGCCTAAGAAGAAATGATTTAACCTTTGCAGAAATAGCTGCCACCTTACGGGGATTCGGGTATCAAGTATCAAAAGCCACTGTACATAGGAGATTTCAAGAGTATCAGGATTCGATCGAGGAAGAATAACTTGTCAGATGTACACTTTTCTAGTAAAATCAAATGTCATATTGAGCTTTTGATTTGTATTGGAAGGGGGTTATCAAAAATGCTTTCTAAGGAAAAAATCGCTCGAATTAATGAGCTTGCCAAAAAAGCAAAGCAATCAGGATTGTCGGAAACGGAAGCAAAAGAACAATCCAAATTACGAAGTGAGTATCTTGCCGCATTCCGATCATCAATGGAAAAAACAATTACGAATGTAAAGGTCATTGATCCATTAGGAAATGATGTTACACCAGAAAAAATTAAAAATATCAAAAAGAATCGACTTCACTAGGAATACAACATAATTTGTATTCCTTTTACATATGTTCTTTTTTCTTTGTATAAAATAAAATAGAGCGGTTTTTTGTCTAATTTTATACGTATTTGTTGTATAAATTGCAGTTGAAATATAATATTAAGTTTGTAGTTAATAACCAGGGTTGAGAAAGGATGTAATTCATGTTTAATTCTATTGATGCATTATCCGTTACATCAATTCGCACGCTTGCAATTGATGCGGTTGAAAAAGCAAATTCCGGTCATCCGGGTATGCCTATGGGAGCAGCTCCGATGGCTTATACATTATGGACTCGCTTTATGAACCATAACCCAAAAAATCCACAGTGGTTTAACCGTGACCGTTTTGTATTATCTGCTGGACATGGTTCTGCTTTGCTATATTCAATGCTCCATTTATCAGGCTATAATCTTTCCATTGAAGATTTAAAACAATTCCGCCAATGGGGAAGCAAAACTCCTGGACATCCCGAATACAAACATACAGAAGGCGTGGAAGCAACAACTGGACCACTTGGCCAGGGAATTGCCATGGCTGTTGGAATGGCAATGGCTGAACGTCATTTAGCAAGTGTTTATAACCAAGAGAATTTTGATGTTATAAATCATAATACATATGCTATTTGTGGTGATGGTGACTTAATGGAGGGTGTATCTGCAGAGGCTGCATCACTTGCAGGACACTTAAAACTAGGCCGATTAGTTCTTTTATATGATTCTAATGACATTTCTTTAGATGGTAATTTGGCTCAATCCTTCTCTGAAAGTGTGAAGGAACGCTTTTTATCCTACGGCTGGCAATACCTTCGTGTAGAAGATGGAAACAATCTTGAGGAAATTGCCAAAGCTATTGAAGAAGCAAAAGCTGATTTGGATCGTCCTACAATGATTGAAGTAAGAACGGTTATTGGCTATGGCTCACCAAATAGAGCTGGAACGTCAGGTGTACATGGTGCTCCACTTGGTGCTGAAGAATTAAAGCTTACAAAAGAGGCTTATAAATGGTCGGAAGAGCCATTCCAAGTCCCTCAAGAAGTTTATGATAACTTCCATAAACTAATCGTTGAAGCGGGCGAGAAGAAAGAAAAGGAATGGAATGACCTATTCTCTCAATATAAACAACAATACGCTGATTTAGCGAACCAGCTTGAAGCTGCAATCAAGGGTGAGCTTCCAGAAGGCTGGGATAAAGATATTCCAGTTTACAGCGAAGGGAAGAGCCTTGCATCACGTGCATCATCTGGTGAAGTACTTAATGCAATTGCGAAAAACTTGCCATTCTTCCTTGGTGGATCTGCCGACCTTGCTGGATCTAACAAAACGAACATTAAGGGAGCTGGGGACTTTATGCCTGGTGGATCCTTTAATGGAAGAAATATTTGGTTTGGCGTACGTGAATTTGCGATGGGTGCAG
>JAUZQA010000735.1 GCA_030705665.1 Bacillota bacterium | reverse complement strand
TGGCGGCTGTGGCGAAGTGGTTAACGCATCGGATTGTGGTTCCGACATTCGTGGGTTCGATTCCCATCAGCCGCCCCATAATAATCTAAATTTTTTTTGGGCTATAGCCAAGCGGTAAGGCATCGCACTTTGACTGCGACATGCGTTGGTTCAAATCCAGCTAGCCCAGCCATTTTGTTTGCGGAAGTAGTTCAGTGGTAGAACATCACCTTGCCAAGGTGGGGGTCGCGGGTTCGAATCCCGTCTTCCGCTCCATTATTATGGCGGCATAGCCAAGTGGTAAGGCAGAGGTCTGCAAAACCTTTACCACCGGTTCGAATCCGGTTGCCGCCTCCATAATGATACGCCGGTGTGGCGGAATTGGCAGACGCGCACGACTCAAAATCGTGTTCCTTCTGGAGTGTCGGTTCGACCCCGACCACCGGTATCATTGAGTAAGACCTTCAACTATTCATGTTGGAGGTCTTTTTCTTTTTTGTGTCATACAAACTAAAAAAGTAAGCTCCCGAACTGGAGCCTACTCTATTTTGCTGCCAAAGTTTTTGAGAATAAACTCAGACTCTTCGGCTTTTGACATAACACCAGTAGCAAATCCGACATTCCCACCTTGCAAATCAAGGATTTTATCATGGTCCCATTCGATTTTTTGAAAATCTCCAGCCTTCCATCTATCCAAAATTGAAGATAATGTTAATTTATCTACAAAATTACTTTGTTCTACAATATTGTAAACTTGGTTGATTGTGTCTGGAATCATTGGTACTGCTCCCCATTTCTCTTCTGCTTTAATCTTTTGGTGGCACATTCTATTCATAATGTTCAAGACGTCAGATTCAGGAGTGAAAGAATTCAGTCCTAAATTATATTTTGTATTTTGAAAATTATGGACCTTTGCTTTTGTTTGTTGTGGGTGTTTGACCACGAATTGATGTACGTTATATTCCGCAATGTTTTTATAAATGAGACTGCCAATGTATCCGCCGATCCCTAATAGGATAATGGTTGATAAAATCCAATATTTGTTTTTCTTTAGTCTCTCTTTCATAGTTGATTCTCCTGTGCAGATTAATTATGTTTAATTTTACCACCAACTAATACTCAATTTGCCTATATTTCCAAAAATTTCATAAAAATTCATTTTTTTACCTAAAAATAAACAAAATCCTGTACTACATTCTTAGTTCTTTTTAGAAGAAAGAAGGAAAAATATTTTCTCTTCTAGAACTTTTAAGAAAAGGCGAGAGGAGTAGGGTTTTGAAAAAGTATATATTAACAACGGCCGCATTATTAATAGTAATGATTGGTGCAGTTTATTTTGTTATTAATAAGGGTAATTTGTTTGGGACTAGTATGGCTACCGGCCATGTTACTGTCAACAAAACTGGGGAAGCAGCGGCAAAAACAGAGATGAAGAAGGAATTCGAAACTGCGACACCAAAAGGAAAAATGCCGGATTATGAAAATATGAGTGATAATCAGCTAATTCAAGAGGTACATGGGATGACACACCAAAAGGTAGAAGCAGAGCAAAAATGGGGATCCTCCCAAATTACAAAAGATAAGGTTTTAAAATTATATGATGTTGTAAAAAACAAGGATTTTAAAGACCAGAATGCCAAGGATATGCTTTTGGAGATACTTAAACCTTGGACGCAGGGAGACTTCAGTAACGCGGTTTCTGCACATAATATGATATGGAAATATCAAGATGGTACGATAGGTAAAGCAACCCGTTTGTTGACAGCAAGTGAGGAAAAAGATTATATCAAGCATAATTTTTAATTCGTAAATATCAAAGTTTAAAAGCGGAGCAGCCTTGTTCGGCTTTTTTGTTTTGGCTTTGTGTTAAAGGAAAGTGATTAATCTTTTAAAGTTTCAATTGGTGAAGACTTCTACGGGAGGATGGGGCAGCACAGGCGCGCCTTAATCGTGCAGCTTCTCATTCTTTTTTCAAGAGATCTGGCATCATACACAAAAGGCCGAAGGGGTTATCCGAACCACCCGTGGAAAGTGAAGCACTTTGCAGAAAAAGTAAACATTCATCAATATGTAAGTTGACTTTTGTCGAATCATCTGATAATATAGATTTTGTTGTTGAAAAAACTCAATTTGCGGGTGTAGTTTAATGGTAAAACTCCAGCCTTCCAAGCTGATGTCGTGGGTTCGATTCCCATCACCCGCTCCATACATACGTTAACTAACGCAGTGTACCGTTTCATGAAG
>JAUZQA010000734.1 GCA_030705665.1 Bacillota bacterium | reverse complement strand
CCTTGATCGCTGTATTGCCAAGCCGTCCATTGGGTCCACCCGCCAACAGCCGGCGGCTGTGTATTGCCATAGCGTGTCCATGCGGCAATCCAAACAGGGATATCTGAAAGCTGACCGCCAAAATCGTTGTACTGCTCGACAAACCAATCACCTGTATAGACCATTACCTGGCGATTCGTCAGTGATTTTACCGTATCGACAAAAACTCTTGCCCAACTGGCTATTTCATCGGAAGTTAACGTACCAGTTGCAGCAGGCTGTTCCAAATCAAGAACAGGCATGATATCCCCAAAATCCCCCATACCTGCATTTTTCATCACATTAACGAAATACTGCGCTTCAGCTTTTGCTTGGTCAGGGCTATATGGTGCACTCGGACTTGCATAGTGGTATGCACCAAAGGGAATTCCTGCTGCCCGTGCTCCCTGCAAATTAGTCGAAAACATAGGGTCAGTATAGGTTGTACCTTCGGAAGCCTTTGCGTAGGCGAAGGCTACTCCTGCGTTTTTAACCTGATTCCAGTCAATCGTCCCTTGCCAATGCGAAACATCGATTCCTTGTAGGTTGGCGCTTGTCGCTGGCTGCATTAATCCCGTCGCGCCTGCCACAGAATGACTCGTAAAGAAAACACTAAATAGAAGAACAACTGAAAAAAACGGGCGAATCCACTTTGCTGCATGTTTCAAGTTCATGTCTCTCTCCCTCATTACAAAACTAGTATTCTAGCAATCTTCTATGAAAAAATCACTAGTTTATATGTCTATCTTAATAAGGGATAAATCAGTCGTAAATATGGAATTATTGGGAAAAATCTACTATGAATCCAGCATTTTCGCCGAATGTAGCGAACACAAATGTGTCTATATTTTTAATTTTGTTGGACACAATACTTAGGGGTCTGACCCAGATGAAGATGATTTGAATCATACTAAACTACCACTATTTTTATGTCACTTCCGCAACTTCAAACATTTGCGTTTCTTAATACCTATTTTTTTGCCGATTGTGTAAATTTTTGGTGAATTTTGCTGAACTTTGTTGAAAATATATGTCCTTGGTTATAGGATAATAGTATGGATGGTAAAACAGGAAAATTATTGAACTTCTCACCCTTAAGGATTAAGACCTCAAAACTAAAAATGTGCATATACATTGGCCTTTGCCAAACAATGATAAATGTTATGAAAAATTTTTAAAGAAAGGATGGAGTTGAAGTTGACCGTTGTATATGGAACGATTGAGTACTTTGAGAGGGAATTCCTTAGACACGCAGTAAAAAATAATCTAATTAGGCCTTCTAACGATGAAATTTTATTGATTTTTTCCAGTTTAAAGGATGAGTTGCTTCATGACTTTATATGTTCTGAAGGACTTCGAAAGGAATGCCTGGAAAATCTCAGCACAGCATGCAGAAACTTTAAAAATCCAGAAATGAGGGCGACCAGCTGACATGAGGTATCGAATTGTCGAAATTAAAAACAAGGTAGAAAAGATAACGATTAGGTGTCTGGATACTCAAGAAAAGGCAATGTTAAAAGTTTCTTTAAGTCCTGATACATTCGAATGTACGGACCCGTTTATCCCAGCCACTTTACAAGGATTTATTGAAGCAAATCTAGTACCTATTCGCCGAATTTTACTCTCTCTTAATCAAGTACAAACAAATCCTCAAAAACCTGCATAGGAGAAAATGCAGGTTTTCGTTTTGCAGGGCAGCATCGTTAAAAATTCAGGTAATTGTTCCTTGATGGAAAAACATTTGCCATTTCTCACCCGAAAATTTCCAAATTGAACTCCGTAAGGTATTCAGCATTCTTGTTTCATCTTTAACACGATACGTCACCAACACAACTTCTTCGGATAAAGGATAGATCTCAAAATCTGAAATAGTCATTTTCCTTACACGAAGTCCCCCGCCAACAGCATCCTTCTTATTCCAAACCTTCCCTGAAGAGCCGAATTCAAAGAAGTCGTCAGCAAGTAACTGATCTAGTTCAGCTGGATTTGTTCTAGTGTCAGGCTCTAACAATTGCTGCTCTAACTCAAGCAAATGCTTTTTTATTAAAGATAGATCCATCACTTTAATCCTCCCACTCATATAAAAGCTGTTTTGAACATTCCTTTACATTTTATAACGATTTTGTACCTTTAGGTGATTTTCTTTTTCAAAACAGCTTAATATTGGACAGAATACATAGTAAAAAACTAAGAGGTGTTCTATGAAAAATAAAGTTCTTCCAAGAAT
>JAUZQA010000733.1 GCA_030705665.1 Bacillota bacterium | reverse complement strand
GTTTCTAAATAGAAGTACTAGCTTCTTCTTTTTTACTTTTCTCGTCTATTAAAGTTTTTGCAGCTCTTAACGCTAAAAGATAGCTGTCAAAACCGAATCCGCAAATTTGTCCCTGTGCAATTTCCGCGAATACTGAATGATGTCTAAATTCATCACGGGCATGAATATTAGACATATGGATCTCAATAAATGGGACTTCAAGAATGTCCAATGCGTCTCTTAATCCATAACTATAGTGGGTCCATGCACCAGCATTAATGATTACTGAGTCCACTTTTTCAAAATAACCTTGATGAATTCGCTCAACCATTTCACCTTCTGAATTGGTTTGAAAAACCTCTAGCTCTAGTTCAAGCTCTTTAGCCAACTCGGACATACTCTCATTAATTTCATCCAGCGTAATAGTCCCATAAATTTTTGGGTTTCTTTTTCCAAACATATTATGGTTAATTCCATGCAACATCAATACTTTCCCCATCATAATCACTCCCATATTATTTAAAGTATTTAGTCTTCAAACCATGGATATACAGCCAATGCTTCTTGAACGGAGCCTTCCTTTGCCTGGATTAGTTCCAGGCTTAAGCCATCCGGAAGCGCCACCCAATTATGTCCTTTTGGTAATTCGGTTACATTCCATTTATATACTTCTTCCAGCGCAGCATCCAAATCTTCCACCATGATTCCCAAATGTGCGAGTCTTCCTTCCGGTCCTGAAAAACTAGGATCTGATATCAGTTGAATTCCACCAACAGTCCACACCTGCCTTGGATTACCTTCTTCTTCATCAAGCTTGCGAATTGGCATATTTAATGCTTCTCTAAAAAAACGAATGTGCCAATCTATATCCTTTACACGTATGGCTGAATGTTCAAGATATGCTTTTTTCTGATAGGCCAATTGCAATCATCCTTCCTGTTTAGGCATTTGCGTATTTTTCGAGCCAAGTTTCAATTCCTTTTACGTTTGCAACCAATGCTTTATTAACAGGTGTAGCAATATTACTTTTCTTTCCCCATCGCACAACTGCCCCGTTTATATAATCAATTTCCGTTTTTTGACCTTTTTCAAGGCTTTGCAGCATCGATGTTTTAAATTCATAAGGTAATCCCGCTGCTGCTTTCAACCAAATATCTTCAGGGTCCTCTGTTGATAAAACAACATCGTTTGCTTTAGCAACGTTTATACCTTCCAAAATAGCTTCAAAAGCACAATCTCTTATTTCTGGCAGTTGGTATAAATCTCCATATGGTAATTTCGTAATTCCGCATAGAGCACCTGTTGCCACATTAATTAATAGTTTGTCCCAGATCATCCCTGTGATATTATCACTAACCTCAGTTAATAACCCACATTTTGTCATTATATCTGCCACTCTTTGAATGCGTTTTGTCTTTTCGCCATTCATTTCACCGATAAAGGTAATTTTTCCTTTTGTTCCAGCAATGACATGTCCAGGTCCAAGCAGTACTCCGCCAACATACGTTTTTCCACCGATCACACGCTCCTTTCCAACAACCTCAGCAATGGTTTCCTCATTTCCAAGGCCATTTTGCAAGGACATCACCAATGTATCTTCCCCAATGATGGATGAAGCATTTTCAATCGCGTTTCTTGTATGAAAAGATTTAACGAGTACAATGACAAGATCTGCCGGCCCAATGCCCTCACAGCTTGTTTGGGCATTTACCTTAACAACTCTATCATTGGTTCCATCTCGAAGAATTAATCCATTCGTGTTGATTGCCTTCACATGTTCAGCCCATTGATCGATTAAATAAACTTCTTGCCCTGCCTCCGCCAAAGTGCCGCCAATGGTACTTCCTAAAGCGCCCGCACCAAGTACACAGATTTTCATTTATTTCGCCCCTTTTTATTGATTAATTTTCAAAAAACTTTAAGATATGCTGTGCCACCACACATAATTCTTTGTTTTGATTGTAAATTTCAACCTTTGCATATGATTTCAACGCCTCTTGATCCACTTCGGTAATTGTGTAAACCGCTGTAACTGTATCTCCAAAATATACTGGTCTTGTAAAACGCAAACGATCGTAGCCATAGGACACACTTGGAATTTCGGCTCTTGCTTGGGTTTGAATTAATGTCGATGCCGTGCTGCCAAGGGCAAATGTTAGGACCCCATGTACAATTCGTGTTTTATACGGAGTTGTTTTCATAAATTCTTCATTCATATGCATTTGACTAAAATCGCCGGTAATCCCAGCAAACAAGTAAACATCTGATTC
>JAUZQA010000732.1 GCA_030705665.1 Bacillota bacterium | reverse complement strand
TTCGGCAATGGGCAGCATCGCGCTTGTTGGGCGTCCAGAAGCCAGCACTACTTTTACACCCGCTTCCTGCGCTTCCATGAGAGATTGTTTTGTCCGCAGTGAGATTGTCAAATCATCACGCAGCAAGGTATCATCTAAATCCAGGACAATCATTTTATATGTCATTCTAGTTTGTTTCCTTCCTATAATATTTCTTATTAATTTACTATATTTAAGATGATAGTTTATAAAAAAACAGTGGGCGAATACAAAAAGCTTCCTCAAGAGGAGGAAGCAACTCGCACCAATTTTGCAAACTTTTCCTATGTACCTCAATAGGTTTGATTCGGACAAGCATATGGAGGAGGTCTTAAGGCCAATCCCGCCTGTTCGGAGCATTTGTGCTTGAAAAATATTATTTTTTAATATTCTTTTACCTAAAGCGTTTCACATATCTGACTAAATTTGTGACACTCCTGTTTTTCAGAGCGCTTTACCCGATGAACCAAACTCTCGTATTTTCCCAATAACAGTTTCTTTAATCGCTTCACGGCCTGGTCCTATATATTTCCTTGGATCATATACGTCGGAATTTGTATTTAATACCTCTCGAACAGTATTTGTAAAGGCGATTTGATTTTCTGTATTTACATTTATCTTTGCTGTTCCTAATGAGATGGATTTTTTGATTTGATCAGTAGGAATACCGGTACCTCCATGTAAAACTAACGGAAGTTCAATGGTTTTACAAATCTCTTCCATTTCCTTAAAGCCTAAATTTGGCTCCCCTTTGTATGGACCATGAACAGAGCCTAATGCTGGTGCCAAGCAATCAATACCTGTACGTCTAACAAGCTCCTTACATTCTTTCGGGTCTGCATAAATAACACCATCGGCAATCACATCGTCTTCTTGTCCGCCAACTGTTCCCAATTCAGCTTCTACAGAGATGCCGCGTTCATGTGCATATTCCACTACTTGCTGTGTTACTTTCACGTTTTCTTCAAATGTATGATGGGAAGCGTCGATCATCACTGAAGTAAATCCAGCATCAATGGCTGCTTTACATTTTTCAACGTTGGAGCCATGGTCCAAATGAATCGCTACTGGAACTATAATATTCATTTCTGCAATTAGTGCTTTTACCATTGCAGTTACTACGGAAAAACCGCCCATATGACGTGCTGCACCTTCAGAAACCCCAAGAATCACAGGTGCTTTTTCTTCCTCAGCAGCTGCTAGAATCGCTTGAGTCCATTCAAGGTTATTGATATTGAATTGCCCAACCGCATAACTTTCCTTTAAAGCTTTGTCTAACATCTCTTTCATTGAAACTAACGTCATATCATGAATCCTCCTAAATTTTGATTAATATAAAGTAATTAAAATGTGGATATTCTTAAAATCAACTTGTTTTATTGCGCTTTAAACCTGTCCGTTCAACAGCTTCAACCCAACTTAGTTTTAACCTGCGGCAAATAGTCGTACTTAAAACTTGGCCTTTTCTTCTTAACAAATCATACTGAACTTGGTTCGTTGAACCAATTCTAAGCAATTCTTTTTTTAAATCCTCAAGGATTTCTTCTTTTGATTTCAATTACACCACCTCTTTTAAAGTAAAATATCTTTTTCGCTATGTAATTTACTATTTGTTTTATTGCCCTTGAATGTTTGAAACTGTCACTTTTTCCTTTGTCATCGATCCGATACTTTTGCGAATTACATGCAGATGGACTTTTTCTGACCACGCATGACATTTTATGTCCCACTTGAACAAAAAACTTCTCCGATACTTTTTTAATTCTAGCAAAGCTAATTCTTTTTCTCAATAACAATTTTAAAATTTCTAAATTTATTTATTATTCTATTATTTAACTAAAATGCATTATCATGAGTGTTTATCTAACGATGCCGCTCCAATTACCCCGGCATCATTTCCTAACTGTACCAGTTTAATTTTCGTACTTGTTCTTACATGAGGAAATGCAAACTTATTAAAGTATTCCTGTACTCCATTGAGCAGCATTTCTCCAGCGGCTGATACTCCTCGCATACTCATTTTTAGTATATCATCTAATTTTTTATTTTTTTATTGAAAAATGTTGACAACTATTAGCTGGTTTTGTGGAAGAAAGAATTAGAAACACGGATGCAAATTAGCTTATTTTTCTTAAACTAATACATCGGTTCGTAATATAAGTCTATGCTTTTTCAGTTAAAGGCCATATAAAAATTGGAGTCTGACCCCCAGCAGTACTATGCTATATCACGT
>JAUZQA010000731.1 GCA_030705665.1 Bacillota bacterium | reverse complement strand
TTCTACGAACTCATCAAAAATTGGGCGTTCAACATAAATTCTTGAACCGCAAACACACACTTCCCCTTGGTTGGTGAAACTTGATCTAACAGTTGTTGCAACTACTTCATCTATATCTACATCCGCAAAAATAATATTCGGATTTTTACCGCCTAATTCGAACGAAAGCTTTTTCAACGTCGGTGCAGCTTCTGCCATAATTCTAGCACCAGTCGATACTTGCCCGATAAAGCCGATTCCCGCAATATCAGGATGTTTGTTGATTGCGCTTCCAGCACCAGGCCCAAAACCATGTACTAAGTTTACCACTCCGTCTGGAACCCCTGCCTCTTTTAGAATTTCCATCAATTTTGTTGCTGTCATAGGAGTTAATTCAGATGGCTTAATTACGACAGTACAGCCCGCAGCTAAAGCAGGTGCTAATTTCCAAGTTAACAGGAATAATGGAAGATTCCATGGCTGGATTAATCCCACTACTCCGATTGGGCGCCGATATCCGTAGTTAAGTGCGTGATGAACTTCATCCTGATAGCTTTCAGTTCCTACAGAAAGCATGTAGTCAGAAAAGAAATGGAAGTTTGCTGCTGCACGCGGTGCATCAACGTGACGTGAGAATTTAAGATGCTTGCCAGTATCCAAAGATTCTAATTGGGCGATTTCTTCTTGTCTTGCTTCAAGAATGTCACCAACTTTGCGGAGAATTTTTGAACGTTGTTGTACACTCATTTTCCCCCATGGCCCTTCTTCAAAAGCGCGTTTGGCAGCTTTAACAGCTAAATCAATATCCACTGCGCTTCCTTCAGCAACTGTACCGTAAACTTCTTCTGTTACTGGGTTAACATTATTAAATGCTTTTCCATCCACAGATTCAACAAACTTTCCATCAATATAATGTAAACAATCAAATGGTTTTACGATAGGCTCTACTACTGATTTAGTTTCGACTTGCATCGTCAAAATCCTCCTTTAGAATCTTAATTTTTCATATTTTCTAAATATAATGATAAGATATACTTGTTGCATATACAACTTCATTGTTGCTATATATGCAACGATTTAAATTATTTTTAATATTTTATTTTATTGGCAATATTAAGTTTATTCTCTTTTCAATTATAGACTTTTCTGCTATATTGTCCACTATATAGCAACTGCGTTTCTTATAATGAAACTATTAAGGAGGTTTTTATGTGGATTATGATGAAAAAAAACAAGAGGATCAATATCTTTCTTCTGTAAAAAACGCACTAAGAATCTTAAAATGCTTTACCCTCGATGAGCCGGAAAAAAAAAATCAGCGATCTTAGTTTATCTCTTGGATTAAACAAAAGCACTGTTAGTCGAACTATGGCAACACTCGCAAGTGAAGGCTTTGTTTACAAGGACCCGGAAACAAAAAAATATCGTTTAGGCTTTTCCATTTTAGAATTAAGCGGCATCGTTAACAGCAGTATCGACGTTTATCGAGAATCACAACCTATTTTAATGAAGCTTGTCGATGCGACCGGTGAAACAGCGCATATCTCTATATTGGATAAGCTGGATGTCGTTTATCTTTCTAAAGTAGAATGTAATCATCCCGTACGTTTTTTAACTTATGTCGGAAAGCGTAATCCACCTTATTGCACTAGTTCAGGAAAAGTTTTACTGGCTTTTTCCAGTGAAAGTTTGATGGAGCAAGTTATTGAAAAAGGGTTGCATAAATTTACAAAAAGCACGATTACTGATCCTCAAAAATTACGCAACCATTTAAAACAGATTCGCGAAGATGGATTTGCTTACAGTATTGAAGAATTCACAGAGGGAGTAACTTCAATAGCGGCACCCATTTTTGACTATAAAGGAAATATTATTGCCGCATTATCAATTGTTGGTCCCATCCAAAGACTCCAATCCCACAAAATATCTGGATATGCAAAAAAAGCGATTCAAGCAGGAATGGAGATTTCAAGAAGAATGGGATACCGAGGATAATTATTATCACACAGTGTTAAACAATGCCCCTAAAAATAGGGGCTTTTTTACCCTACCATTTTTCCCTAGTTATAAAACTTCTATTAGTCAGAGTATTTTTCATCCCCCATATAACACTATTTTCGTAATATAAACTAAGTATAAAATGACAAATTCCTACAAATAATTTTAATTATTTACAAAATATATGACATTTATCATTTTACTTTAGGGTGTCAAATGTCATATGATAATTGAGTAATTTGTGATGTGGTCATAAATTCTAAATCATTAAGTCAATG
>JAUZQA010000730.1 GCA_030705665.1 Bacillota bacterium | reverse complement strand
GATTCACCCTCACCTCTGACGCTTACAACGGTTCCAATCCCCCACTTGCCATGTGCTGCTTTGTCGCCAACCTTCCAGGAAAGTTCATCCCCACCCGTTGCCGATGCTGCCGTAACGGGACGCATGACGGGCTTCCTTGCCACTGGTGACCCCAATGAAGCACCTGAAGAAGCACCGAATGATTTTCCTTTTGATCCAAAAGGTGTGCTAGCTTTTGAGACAGGTTCAACACCTTCTAAAAGATCCACTGGAATTTCCTTAATAAACCGAGATGCAGGGTTCATGTTGGTCCTTCCGAACAATGTCCGCATTTGGGCATTCGTCAGGAACAGGGTTTGTTCTGCCCTTGTGATCCCAACATAGGCAAGACGGCGCTCCTCCTCCATTTCCGCTTCTTCCATTAAAGAACGGCTATGTGGAAATACTCCTTCTTCCATACCAATTAGGAAAACAACTGGGAACTCTAACCCCTTAGCTGAATGCAATGTCATGAGGACAACCGCATCGCTTTTTTCATCATCATCATCCATCGAATCAATATCAGCTACAAGTGCTAAATCTGTTAAAAAAGCAACCAAGGTTTTATCTTCACTTGATTCTTCAAAGCTTTTTGTAACAGATAATAATTCATCAAGGTTTTCAAGGCGGCTTTGGGCTTCAAGCGATTTTTCAGCCTTTAGCATTTCACGGTAGCCTGACTTGTCCAATACTTCTTCAACGAGCTCGGTAACAGAAAGGAATTCCTGCATACGAGTATAATTGCCGATTAAATCACGAAACTCAATAGCTGCTTTAGTTGTTTTTGGGCTTAAGCCAACTAATTCTATCGATTCAAGGGCCTGATAGAGGGATAGATCATGCATTGCCGCAAAATTAGCGATTTTATCAACGGACGTTGAACCAATTCCCCGTTTTGGAACATTAATAACACGCCGCAAACTAATATCATCATCCGGATTGGAGACTAATCGTAAATAAGACAACATATCCTTGATTTCTTTTCTGTCATAGAACTTAGTTCCGCCAACAATGGAGTATTCAATATTTGATTTTAGAAGTACTTCCTCCATTACACGGGATTGGGCGTTGGTACGGTAAAGAACGGCAATGTCGGAATACTTGTACTTGTCCCTTGTTAATTCTTTAATTTTCCCTGCAACGAATTGAGCTTCACCCTGTTCGCTGTCAGCTCTGTAATAAACAAGCTTGTTTCCTTCGGGATTTTCCGTCCAAAGATTTTTAGCTTTTCGATTAGCATTGTTTTCAATCACTTTATTGGCTGCTAAAAGAATCCGTTTTGTCGAGCGATAATTTTGCTCCAGTAGTATAACTTTTGCATTGGGATAATCTTTTTCAAAGGAAAGGATATTGGCTATATCCGCCCCCCGCCAGCGATAAATAGACTGATCAGAGTCACCGACAACACAAAGATTTTTAAAGCGGTTCGCTAATTGCTTTACAAGCAAATATTGGGCCTTGTTTGTATCTTGATACTCATCGACATGAATATATTGAAATTTACGTTGATAATATTCAAGAACATCAGGGACCCGTTTAAATAATTGAATCGTCGTCATAATCAGATCATCAAAATCCAGTGCCTGATTTTTCCGGAGGCGTTTTTGATATTCCGTGTAAACATCACTTACCACCTGATCAAAATATCCGCCTGCCAGCTTCGCGTACTCTTCGGGATCAATCATTTCGTTTTTCGCTGAGCTTATCGAACCTAAAATGGCCCGTGGGTCAAACTTTTTCGGATCTATATTCTTATCCTTGAGAATTCCTTTAATGACTGACTGCTGATCAGTGGTATCAAGGATGGTAAAATTACGGTTAAATCCAAGTCTGTCAATATCGCGCCTCAGTATTCGAACGCACATGGAGTGGAATGTGGAGATCCATATTTCATCAGCTGTACCGCCCATCATTTTTCCAATCCGTTCGCGCATTTCGCGGGCTGCTTTGTTCGTAAATGTAAGCGCCAAGATGTTATATGGATTTACCCCTTTTTCAACAATTAAATAACCTATTCTGTGAGTTAAAACTCTTGTTTTTCCACTTCCGGCACCAGCCATGATTAATAACGGGCCGTCAGTGGCTTTAACTGCATTCTGCTGTTCAGGATTTAAGCCATTTAGGAGCTTATCCGTCAAATATTGCATTTATATTTCACCCTTTATACAAACGTTTGTTCTCTAAAGTTTAACTTATTTTCGAAAAATTAACAATGTCTAAGAACGTACAGATTTAACTGCT
>JAUZQA010000073.1 GCA_030705665.1 Bacillota bacterium | reverse complement strand
GGGAAAACAAGGTATTATCAATAAAAAAGGCTCAGCAACTATTTGTTAAAGATCGTTTGTTGAATCAAGAACCTTTAAACTTTATAATTAAATTGATAAAGTCTGTTTTATTCTAGAGTGGGAATTTAAATATAAAGGGTGAAGGTCTTGGCTACTAAGCATGAACAAATTCTACAACACATCGATGAACTCCCAATTGGCGAAAAAATTTCTGTCCGCCAAATCGCCAAGGCGATGAACGTGAGCGAGGGAACCGCTTATCGGGCGATAAAAGATGCAGAAAACAAAGGATATGTTAGTACCATCGAAAGAGTTGGGACAATTCGAATAGAGCGTAAAAAGAAAGAAAATATTGAAAAGCTGACATTTGCGGAAGTAGTTAATATTGTGGACGGTCAGGTTTTAGGTGGAAGAGCAGGACTGCATAAAACACTTAATAAATTTGTTATTGGGGCAATGAAACTCGAAGCAATGATGCGTTATACAGAAGCAGGAAATCTGTTAATTGTCGGGAACCGTACAAAAGCGCATGAACTTGCCCTTAAAGCAGGCGCTGCGGTTTTAATTACAGGTGGATTTGACACAGAAGAACATGTAAAAAAATTAGCTGATGAACTGCAGATGCCTGTTATTTCGACTAGTTATGATACGTTTACAGTTGCCACTATGATTAACCGTGCTATCTATGATCAGTTGATAAAAAAGGAAATTATTTTAGTTGAAGATATTTTAACGCCTCTTTCTAATACCCGATATTTATTTACAACTGATAAAGCTGCACAATGGCATGAGTTCAATCAAGAAACCCAACATAGCCGGTATCCAGTTGTTGATCAAAATATGAAAATTCAAGGTATTGTAACGGCGAAGGACATTGTCGGTCACAGTCCCGATTTGCCAATTGAAAAAGTAATGACAAAAAATCCGATGAGTGTCAGCGGCAAAACAAGTGTTGCTTCTGCAGCACATATGATGGTATGGGAAGGAATTGAACTTCTGCCTGTTGCAGATGATTCCAACAAGCTTGAGGGAATTATTAGCAGGCAGGATGTTTTAAAAGCCCTGCAAATGATTCAGCGTCAGCCTCAAGTTGGCGAGACTCTTGATGATATTGTTACCAATCAAATGATATTAATGCGGGGAAAAGCAAAAGGTGAGGATGTCTTCACAAGCGAAGTTACACCGCAAATGACCAACCATATTGGTACGATATCATATGGGGTGTTTACAACACTTGTTTCAGAGGCTGCAAACCGAATTTTACGAGGTTATAAAAAAGGCGATCTTGTTGTTGAAAATATGACCATCTATTTCCTAAAACCGGTCCAAATGGAAAGTGTTTTAGAAATCTATCCTAAAGTATTAGAGGTTGGCCGGAAATTTGGAAAAGTGGATGTAGAAGTTTTTAATGAAGGCATTCTAGTCGGTAAAGCGATGATGATGTGTCAATTAATAGACAGACATTAATAAAAAGCCGCTTCCTATCTTATTGGGGAAGCGGCTATTTCATTTCCATTATTCTTTTAGACTCTCAGCCTCTTTGGCTGCATAAGGACGGTAGTATTTGTATGCTTTTACTCCAGAAAAGGCACTTAAACCGCCAATAAGAATAAAAATAGCTGCAACAATATAGGTTGTCGTGGTATGGTATAGAAATAATTGGTTTATTCCAAATAGGAAAACAAACAGTCCAAGAGTTATACTAGATTTTGAAGACAGCCATTTCCTTTCGGCAGGACGATTGCTTCTCACATATTTAATTTTATAAAATAGATAAAAAGCAAAGGAAATAACAATTAACACAACAAGTAATGGCATTTTTAGTTCCTCCAGATTTCAGAAATCTCTTTTATTTTACTGGATTTAAAATGCCAATACAAGCACATGGAAGGGGTATCAAATGAAAGACAAAATTTTAGAAACGATAAAAGCATATGACACGATTATCATCCATCGCCATATTCGGCCAGATCCTGATGCCTATGGCTCCCAATTTGGGCTGGCAAAGATATTAAAAGCTTCTTTTCCTGAAAAGAAAATTTATGCTGTCGGACAGGAAGATCCTGCCTTGTATTTTTTACAAAGGGTTGATCAAATCCCGGATGAATTGTATAAAGGTGCACTTGTAATTGTCTGCGATACTGCTAATCAAGCCAGAATCAGTGACGAGCGCTATAAAACGGGTGATAAATTAATAAAAATTGATCATCATCCAAACACGGAAGCCTATGGGGACTTCCTCTGGGTAGACACCAATGCCAGCTCCGTAAGCGAAATGATTTATGAGTTTTATTTATTCGGAAAAGACCAAGGCTTAAAAATGAATGCTGAAGCTGCAAGGCTGTTATATGCCGGAATTGTTGGAGACACCGGAAGATTCCTATTCCCAAGCACCACGAAAAAAACATTTGCTTATGCCGGAGAATTAATTCACTATGATTTTTCTCGGAGTGAAGTCTACAATAAAATGTACGAGCAAAAATTAAATGTTGTGAAATTAAATGGGTATGTCCTTCAAAATTTCGAAATCCATCATGATGGAGTAGCTTCTATGACTCTTCCAAAGAAACTTTTGGAAGAATATGACGCAACTGCATCTGAGGCATCATCTCTTGTAGGTTCACTAGGTGATGTAGCAGGAATAAAGGCTTGGGTTTTCTTTATTGAAGAAGAAAAGCAAATCCGAGTTCGCTTACGTTCGAAAGGCCCTGTTATTAATGGTGTGGCCAGAATGTTTAACGGCGGAGGTCACCCGCTCGCATCAGGTGCAACCATCTACTCATGGGACGAAGTGGAAAACGTAATAAATGAACTAGAAAAAGTGTGCAAAGAATAGATTTAAAAGGCTGTGTAAAAGAAAATTGTTGATTTTTCACCCTGTTGATTGGAGTGGAAGGCGCGAAGACTCCTGCGGGAGTACGGGGCTGGGGAGACCCCACAGGCGCTTCAGCGCCGAGGAGGCTCCCCGGCACGCCCGCGGAAAGCGAAGCGCCTGGAGCTCCAATCAACAGACTAATTAAACACAGCCAAATGAAAAAATAGAAGATTCGGCTGGTCCGATTCTTCTATTTTTCAAAATGAATTTCCAATTGAATAGAGAGCGTAGTGTAGATCACCATTTCTTTTATTTCAAGTTTATAACTCTTCCCGTTTAGCTTCACAATTTTATTTTCAATAATCTTTTTTATTAAATCCTTACTTTTATAGACAGTTTCAAGATCTTTTGCCGTCATCATGCCAATATCTTCTTTTACGGAGTCTTCAACTTGAAAAACGCTAAATGAATCAAGATTATACTTTTCCCAGTTTGTAATTTTTACATTTATATTTTGAACGGTAATCTTTTCGATATTTCGCTTGTTTGCAGCTTTGTATTCTTCCTGCCAAATTTTTATATCATTTTCCAGGTCAGCAATTTTTTCTTGCTGTTCGCGAATCAACATTGTATGTCTTTCTTGCCATGTTCCGAAAATAAATAAGAAAATGCACCAACTGATGGCTCCTCCGATTGCTGCGCCAGCAAAAAAACGCTGCCAAGAAGGCTTTCTATACAACGGAGGGATTCTCATGACAGATACTCCTGTGTCAGCCAGTTAATAATTAAGGCTCCGGTCTGGGCTCCTCCTAAAGCAGAAAGAATTAATAAAAACTGTTTCACAAGATCAATTGTAGCACCGTCAAAAAGCCCTTTTTCAAAACTATAGACAGCATCAAAGGTCCCGCCAATCGCTGCCACGATTGCCCAGATCCTTAGAAGCGTAGACAGCCGGTAAACTGCTGTCAGCAAAGGTTGTCCAGTCAAAAAAGCGGCTAGTCCCCCAATAAGCGAGCCTCCAAGCAAAACCCCTAATGCAATAAAATAACTTTCAATAAATGATGGGAAAAATCCAATTTCCTTCATGGAAAAACCACCCTGCCTCCCGAGTACAAACTTTATTACCATCATATGGGTTGTAGGGAGCGAATATGTTTTACATTTCATGGGGTTAAAAATGAGAACATATTTTCTTTTTTTAAATCTAGCTCTATAATAAGGAAAGAAGAATGTTTATAAAGGGTGTGAAAACCATGTCTTTTATTCATCTGCAGCTATATAGTGCATACAGTCTACTATCAAGCACCATTTCAATGAATGAATGTATCGATAAAGCAAAAAGGCAAGGCTTTAAAGCATTAGCGTTAACAGACCGAAATGTGATGTACGGTGCAGTTGAATTTTATAAATTATGTCAGAAAAATGGAATAAAACCGATATTAGGTTTAACAGTTGATGTCGAAAGTGAAGGAGCGGAATCCGCTTATCCGCTTGTGTTGTTGGCTGAAAATAACATGGGATTTAAAAACCTGTTAAAAATATCAAGTGCTGTTCAAACAAGAGATGAAAAATGTATACCGATTAAGTGGCTAATCCATTATTCAAAAGGGCTCATTGCGATAACTCCCGGTATCGAAGGGGAAATCGAGCAGAACATACTTGCGGAAAAGGAGCAAATCGCAAGGGGACTTATTCAGAGGTTTAGCAGCATTTTTGGGAAAGAAAACTTTTTTCTATCGATTCAAAATCATGGACTCGAACAGGAAGAAAAGGTTCGCAAAAAATTATTGTTGTTAGCAAACGAATTGAATATACCGATTGCTGCAACAAATCAAGTATATTTTTTAAATAAAGAGGATCAGTTTGCACATGAATGTTTACTTGCAATTAAAAATGGGGATAAATTACAAGACGAACATAGAGAAAAACTTGGAAGTGATCAATACTATTTAAAATCATCTGCTGAAATGGCAGAAAGCCTTTCAGACTATCCGGATGCACTGGAGAATACTCTTGCCATTGGACATCGATGTAAGGTGAATATTGAACTGAACAAAACCTATTTGCCTAAGTTTCCAGTAGAAAATGGGGAAACTGCGGATCAATTTTTAAAGGACCTTTGTTTGGAGGGCATCAGAAAACGCGATCCTGATCCATCTAGCATCTATTATGAACGTCTGTATTATGAACTTGATGTTATCCAGAAAATGAAATTTAGCGATTATTTTTTAATAGTATGGGATTTTATTAAATATGCACGCGACAAAGGAATTTTAATTGGACCTGGCAGGGGCTCTGCAGCTGGCTCTCTGGTGGCATATGTATTAAATATTACAGATGTAGACCCAATTGAACACAATCTGTTATTTGAACGTTTCCTAAATCCAGAGCGGGTAACAATGCCAGATATTGACACGGATTTTCCAGATAATCGGCGCGATGAAGTAATCGAATATGTGGCGGGAAAATACGGCCAGCTGCATGTTGCCCAAATCGTAACGTTTGGAACGATGGCCGCAAAAGCAGCTTTAAGAGATGTTGGCAGGGTATTTGGACTTAATACAAAGGAACTTGAGCAATTATCAAGACTTGTTCCTTCCAGGCTTGGCATTGAACTTTCTGCAGCCTATAAAGAGTCCGTTCAGCTGCAAAAATATGTAAAAGAAAATTCATTTAATACTCGGCTGTTTCAAACAGCTTTAAAACTTGAAGGATTGCCGCGTCACACATCCACACACGCAGCAGGGGTAGTACTAAGTGAAAAACCGCTTGTCGAGCTTGTTCCGATTCAGTCCGGCCATAACCAAGTGTATTTGACCCAATACTCGATGGAGTATCTTGAGGAATTGGGTTTATTAAAAATGGACTTTCTTGGCTTGCGGAATCTTACACTCATCGATACGATTTTGAACTCCATTTACCGTGTAAATCGGAAAAAATTAAATCTACATTCAATTCCCTTGGATGATCAGGCTACATATAAATTGCTGTCTAGAGGCGATACAACAGGGATTTTTCAGCTCGAATCTGAAGGAATGAAAAAGGTATTAACGAGGCTCGAGCCTTCACGATTTGAGGATATCGTGGCAGTAAACGCGCTATATCGACCAGGTCCAATGGAAAATATCCCGCTATTTATCGACCGTAAACACGGAAGGGAACCTGTTGTCTATCCTCATTCTGATTTAAAACCTATTTTAGAAAATACCTACGGTGTCATTGTTTACCAAGAGCAAATCATGCAGATTGCATCAAAAATGGCAGGTTTTTCACTTGGTGAGTCAGACCTTTTGCGACGTGCGGTATCCAAGAAGAAAAAAGAAGTATTGGATATGGAAAGAGACCATTTTGTTCAAGGGGCTTTAAAAAAGGGATACGATGCACCATTGGCAAATGAAATCTATGATTTGATTGTCAGATTTGCCAATTATGGCTTCAATCGGAGCCATGCTGTAGCATACAGTATGATTGCCTATCAGCTAGCCTATCTAAAAGTTCACTACCCAGTTTGTTTTATGGCGGGACTTTTATCTTCTGTCATTGGAAATGAATCGAAAATTTCACAATATATTCTTGAATCCAAGCAAATGGGGATAAAGATTCTCCCGCCTTCTGTTAATAACAGTGGATTTTATTTTCTTGTTGAGAAAGAAGGAATTCGCTATAGCCTCGGAGCTATTCGGGGAGTAGGGGCAATGGCCTTAAAGGAAATTTTTCGGGCAAGGAAGATAAAAAGATTTGCAGACCTTTTTGATTTTTGCATTAGAGTCTCTTCGAAAGCGGTAAATAGAAAAACGCTTGAGGCGCTCGTTCATTCTGGAAGTTTCGATGAATTTGGAGAGGATCGGGCAGTGTACTTAGCAAGCCTGGATGTAGCAATTGAGCATGCACAATTAGTAAAACCCAGTGATGCCATTCAATTCGATTTATTTGCAGAAGAGGAATTTTTCCCAAAACCTAAATATGTAGAAGTAGATCCGATCAAGCCGGAGATAAAACTTTCACTTGAAAAAGAAATATTAGGAATCTATCTCTCCGATCATCCCATTTCGTCATATAAAAAGGAACTAAAAAAACAGGGTTTAATGAACTTAAATGATATTGCGAAAGGAAATGCCCGGGGTTCAGTCGGAGTTTATATTACATCCGTAAAAAAGATTCGTACCAAAAAGGGAGAAGCGATGGCCTTCCTAAATGTTAGTGACGACACTGGAGAATTAGAAGCTGTTATCTTTCCAGAAACGTATAGGAAATCTTCGCAGCTGATTGATCAAGGAAACTTAATAGTGATAGAAGGAAAATCCGAGGAACGTTCCGGCAAGCAACAATTTATTATTCAAAAAGCAGTGGAACTGGAATCATGGATGGAAATGTCTAAAAAAGATTCTCCTGTTTTATACTTAAGAATCCAAAAGGAAAAACAGGATCCCGCCTTTTTACAACAAGTAAATCTGCTGCTGAAAAATTATAAAGGTGAAACGGATGTCGTTTTGTTTTATGAAGGGATCAATAAAACTGTTAAATTATCGAAAGAAAACAATGTAACAGCTAGTAGTGACCTCATGCAAAAATTGAAGCTCCTCCTTGGTTCTAGTAATGTTATCTTAAGAGAATAGACCTTTACAACTCTTTATTATGTGTTATAGTGAATTATGTAATTAGTGTGGTCTGACCACCTATATATATATACGATTATATAGACATCTTCTTGAAAAAATCTTAAGGAGTGAGGCAATTATGACCTTGCGCGAAGAAGCATTACATATGCACAGGATAAACAAGGGGAAATTAGAATCAAAATCAAAAGTAGAGGTCAAAAATGCAAAAGATTTGAGCCTTGCGTATTCACCAGGTGTAGCAGAACCATGTAAAGATATCTATGATAGCCCTGAAAAAGTATACGACTATACAATGAAGGGAAATATGGTTGCGATCGTTTCAGATGGAACAGCTGTCCTTGGTCTTGGAAATATCGGTCCGGAAGCAGCACTTCCAGTAATGGAAGGGAAGGCAGTCCTTTTTAAGAGTTTTGCAGGTGTTGACGCTTTTCCAATTTGCTTAAATACTACTGATGTAGAGAAAATAATTGAAACCGTAAAATTACTAGAGCCTACATTTGGCGGTGTAAATCTTGAAGATATTGCTGCCCCGAACTGCTTTGTTATCGAAGAACGGCTAAAAAAGGAAACGAATATTCCAGTTTTCCATGACGACCAGCATGGCACTGCTATAGTAACGGCCGCAGGTCTTGTAAATGCGTTAAAATTAGTCGGTAAAAAGATGAATGAAATTAAAGTGGTTGCAAATGGTGCAGGTGCAGCGGGAATTGCCATTATCAAACTTTTATATAGTTATGGTGTCAGAGATATTATAATGTGTGATACAAAAGGTGCCATTTATGAAGGAAGACCGCAGGGAATGAATGCCGTCAAAGCCGAGGTGGCTAAATTTACAAACCGCGATAACCAACAAGGTGCACTAGAGGATGTTATTAAAGGTGCTGATGTCTTCATAGGTGTTTCGGTTGCAGGTGCACTAACAAAGGAAATGGTTTCATCGATGAATCCAAATGCGATTATTTTTGCAATGGCCAATCCAGATCCTGAGATTATGCCTGATGAGGCAAAAGCAGCAGGGGCAATGGTTGTTGGAACAGGACGGTCTGATTTTCCTAATCAAGTAAACAATGTTCTTGCTTTCCCTGGGATTTTCCGAGGTGCTCTTGATGTACGGGCCACACATATTAATGAAAAAATGAAGGTAGCTGCTGTCGAAGCGATTGCTGGGTTAATACGTGAAGATGAATTAAATGCTGATTATGTAATCCCTGGACCGTTTGATCCTCGTGTTGCTCCTGCTGTAGCGGCAGCAGTTGCAAGGGCTGCAATGGATACAGGTGTAGCACGTTTGAAAATGGACCCAGAGGAAATAAAAGAAAAAACTAAAAAGCTTGCTATTATTGGTAAAAGTGAGTGATTTCCTAAGTGGCAGGTTCAAAAGTATATATAGAGATCGTCAAACAGCTAAGGGAAATGATCGATGCTGACGGTTTAAAGTCAGGAGATAAAATCCCTTCCGAACGTGAATTATCGGAGCGCCTGAATGTCGGGCGCTCTTCGGTTCGTGAAGCATTAAGAGCCTTGGAATTGTTAGGCTTAATTGAAACAAGAAGAGGCGAAGGAACCTTTATTAAAGATTTTCAAGATCATCAATTGGTTCAGCTATTAAGCACCTTTATTTTACAGGATGAAAAGGCTCAGTTGGATGTTTTCGAAACAAAATGTATGATAGAAATGGATTGTTTAAGGCTTTTTATTAAGAAAATGAATAAAGAGAGCCTAAAAAAATTGAAAGAATATTTAAGTTCTGACATGATAGATGATGGAATCTTTTTTAATCAGATTGTTAAAACGGCAGACAATCATTTATTATATAAAATATGGGTTATATTAAAGGATTTTTGCAAAGTGCTATGTTCCGAACAAACAAAGTGGTACAAAGAAGATTATGCTGATCTTCTTAAGGGATTGGAACGAAATGATGAGGGAAAAACTCTTTCTGCTTATCGGGAACTCAGAAAATTGTCGACTAATCTGTGACATGGACTGACAGTTTTTGAAGCTTTCTTACTTTATAGTGGATAAGACAAGCATTTTTAGCCCAAGCACAACTGGGCATTTTTCATATCCCAAGTGGTTCTGCCACAATATTACAACTTAGAATTTATACATACTCGAAGTAGCAGACAAATAGAAAACTTCAAAATATCAGACATAAAAATTTGCCAGCTTGACTGAGCTTTACCTAATGAGGGAGGATTTACCTTGCTAAAAGAGCTTTTTACAAATAATAAAAAGAAAAAATATGCGACAATTCCTTCCAGTATTGTAAAACAGGATGTCCCGGAAGGACTTTTAACAAAATGCCCATCGTGTAAAAAAATTATATATACAAAAGAATTAATGAAAAATTTAATGGTTTGTCCAAATTGCAGCCATCATTTTAAAATGACGGCGAGGGAACGCGTGGATAGTTTTGTTGACGAAGGAAGCTTTGAGGAACTCGATGCAAACATGATTTCCGAAAATCCGTTAAACTTCCCTGATTACATTGAAAAACTTGAAAAGGATCGTCAGAGCAGCCATCTTAATGAAGCTGTCGTTACGGGAATTGGAAATATAAACGACCATCGAATTGTCGTTGCAGTGATGGACTCATCCTTTCGAATGGGCAGCATGGGATCTGTTGTCGGAGAAAAAATTACCCGGGCAATTGAAAAAGCGGATGAACTTTCTATTCCATTTATTATCTTTACTGCTTCTGGCGGGGCAAGGATGCAGGAAGGCGCAATAAGCCTGATGCAAATGGCAAAAACAAGTGTGGCTCTAAAAAGGTTTGATAATCATGGCGGACTTTATATTTCGATTATGACCCATCCAACTACAGGTGGTGTATCAGCCAGCTTTGCATCTATGGGAGATTATAATTTTGCTGAACCAGGTGCATTAATTGCTTTTGCCGGCCGTAGAACAATCGAACAAACAATAAGGGAAGAGCTTCCTGAAGACTTCCAAACAGCTGAATTCCTATTAAAACATGGACAGCTGGATGCCATTATTTCTCGCCTGGAATTAAAGGATCAGATTTCAAGTATTCTTGACATTCATTATCCAGGAGGTGAAATGAAGTGGTAGGAGAATTGGAATTTGAACGTCCGATCGTTCAATTAAGAAATAAAATAGCGGAATTAAAAGAATTCACCCAAACATCTGAGCTTGATTTAACGAGCGAAATAGAAAAACTGGAAATCAGACTCGAAAAACTAGAAAAAGACATCTACGATAATCTTAGACCATGGGATCGGGTCCAAATCGCCAGATTTCCTAGCAGGCCAACAACCCTTGATTATATCGATTATTTATTTGAAGACTTTTTTGAGTGTCATGGTGACCGGACATTTGGAGACGATGAAGCGATCGTTGGCGGCATTGCAAAATTTCAGGGACTTCCAGTTACCGTCATTGGTCATCAGCGAGGAAAAGATACAAAAGAAAATATACGGCGTAACTTTGGGATGCCACACCCGGAAGGTTACCGAAAAGCACTGCGCTTAATGAGACAGGCTGAAAAATTTCGTCGTCCGATTATTTGTTTTATTGATACAAAGGGTGCATATCCTGGTAAAGCTGCGGAGGAGCGCGGGCAGAGTGAAGCGATCGCAAAGAATCTGGTTGAAATGGCCGGATTAACAGTCCCTGTCATTTGTATCGTGATTGGCGAAGGCGGAAGTGGTGGTGCTCTGGCATTGGGCGTTGGTAACCAAATTCATATGCTTGAGAATTCTACTTACTCAGTTATATCGCCAGAAGGTGCTGCAGCTATTTTATGGAAGGATTCATCAAAAGCAAAAATTGCAGCTGAATCGATGAAAATAACTGCACCAGATTTAAAACAGCTGGGTATTATTGATGAAGTGATTCCCGAAATAAAAGGCGGAGCCCATAAAAATATTGAAAAACAAGCAGAAGAAATTGAAAAAGTTTTAAAAGCCTCACTTGAGCAACTTTTGAAATTGTCAGAAGCTGAATTGATCGAAAATCGTTATCAAAGATTTAGGACGATTGGATCGTTTTCATCTCAAAATGAATTCATTAATATCACTTAAAACGTGCTCACCTGAGAGCACGTTTTTAAATGAAAATAATTAGTATGTAACATTTGATCGAGGTAGGATATACAAATGGTTGAATAGGATAAACATTAAAAACGGTTGCACTTTCCAAACAATTCCGCCTATTATCACAATACATATGATTCTATTGTGATACCTAATTCTTCGTGTTATTTTATAAATAT
>JAUZQA010000729.1 GCA_030705665.1 Bacillota bacterium | reverse complement strand
TTATGGAGAATAGGGGGCTCGAACCCCTGACCTCAACGCTGCCAGCGTTGCGCTCTCCCAGCTGAGCTAATCCCCCAAATGAATGGTACAAAAAAGATTATAGCGCCATCATTGAGTTAATGCAAGAGGATTTTTTAACAAAAATTGCTTAACCTACACTTTCTATTTCTATCCTTTGAATACCTTTTAATTCAGAAAGGTCATAATATACACCTGTTGTGCTATTACGAAAATCTACAGCGATTAATACTTGGACAAGGTGACCTCCATCAGAGAGATCCTTGATTCGTATTCTTCGTAAGATATACCGCTTGTTTAAAATAAATCCGATAACTTCATCTATATGCTTTTTATCTTTAATATTTATGTTAATTAATAATTCTTTTGTTTTTAACTGCTTAGGACCAACTAACTTAATTATATATGGAATAAATTCAACACTGATAATTAATAAGACCACACCTACAGAAGCCTCTAAGTAAAATCCAGCACCGACTGCGATGCCAATCCCAGCTGCCCCCCAAATCATTGCAGCGGTGGTCAAACCGGAAATACTGTCATTCCCTCTTCTTAAAATTACTCCTGCTCCCAAGAAACCGATACCCGAAACAATTTGTGCAGCAAGCCGTAATGGATCCATTTGTATCTTCACCTTATCTGAATTGGGAAACATATAAGCAGACTCAATGGAAACAATCGTTAATAGGCAACTAACAATACTGATCACGAGACTTGTTTTTAGGCCTACTGGTTTTCTTTTTAACTCCCGCTCAAGTCCAATAACCAGACCAAATACAGCTGAAATTCCAAGTTTTAATAAAATTTGCAAGTCTAAATTATTCATTAAGATTCACTTCCAATGTATAATCATTTTTTGAAAATATTAAATTTAGAGAAAATATTATAACTTAATTTTATAATGTATACTCTATTTTTGGAATGATTTTTAAACAAAAAGGAGTGATATAAATATGGAAAAGCCAAAAATTAATCCATATGCCGCTGTGGTGATAGGGGTATTATCTGTATCTACCTCAGCTATTTTTGTAAAACTTTGTAGTGCGCCATCAGGCGTTATAGCATTTTACCGATTATTTTTTTCTGTCCTTTTTATGCTGCCAATTTTTCTGAAAAAACATCTTCCTGAACTTAAACTTATAACAAAGAAGGACTTACTTTTTTCAACTTTTGCAGGAATTCTCTTAGCTTTTCACTTTATTCTTTGGTTTGAATCTTTAAACTTTACATCGGTTGCAAGCTCAACTGTATTGGTAACACTCCAGCCCTTGTTCGCTTTTATCGGCACCTACATTTTCTTTAAAGAAAAATTATCGGGCAAAGCCATTGTCAGCGGATTAATAACGATAGCGGGAAGCGTACTAATTAGCTGGGGAGACTTCCGAATTAGCGGATCGGCATTATTTGGTGATTTTCTAGCACTGATTGCATGTGCATTAATTACAGCTTATTTATTGTTTGGCCAAACAGTGAGAAAACGATTATCGCTTGTTACTTATACCTTTATTGTTTATTTGATAAGTTCCATTACTCTTTTTATTTATACCCTAGCAGCTAAACAGGCATTATATCCATATAAACCAAGTGACTGGGTTTATTTTATTTTACTTGCTATCGTACCTACATTGCTCGGTCACACATTATTTAATTGGTCGCTGAAATGGGTAAGTACATCAATTATTTCAATGGCAATTTTATTTGAACCAGTTGGAGCGACTATTTTGGCTTTCTTTTTGCTTGATGAAAGTACAGTTTGGTCACAAATTGTTGGCGGAATTATCGTGATCGGAGGGATCTCTCTATTTGTTATAGATGAGAGGAAAGTAAAATTGAGTGAACCGACTAAAAAATCTAAACTTGGCTAAATATTATATTGAAAATGGATATATAAACGTTAAAAATCAGCTACAGTTGAGGAAAGTTAAGTACACGAAAAATTATTTTCAAAAAATGTCTTGCAATCATAAAATCATCATGATATATTATTTCTTGTCCTCTTCAAGGAAGTCGATAACGAAAAAAGTTTTTAAAAAAATTATTGACTCACAGAGTGACGCTGTGATATATTAAGGAAGTCGCTTTCGGGTGACGGTATATAATGAATGATTGTTCTTTGAAAACTAAACAAACAAAAACGTCAACAATAAACAATAGTGAAGCAAGTCTTCACTAGCCAACGTAACATTTATGAGCTAACTCATACTCTTTATCGGAGAGTTTGATCCTGGCTCAGGACGAACGCTGGCG
>JAUZQA010000728.1 GCA_030705665.1 Bacillota bacterium | reverse complement strand
GGACCATCGCCAGTAATAATATCATCATGGGCAACAACATGTTGTTCAACATATTTAACGTCAACAGCTTTCAATTCGTTCTTTTGAACATCTACTGGATAGCAAGTTGCTTCTCTTCCAGAAAGCAAACCAGTTTTAGCAACTGTAACAGCCCCTGCACAAATTCCCGTTACAAGAACTTTCTCATTGTAAGCTCGCTTCAAAAAGCCTTGTAATTCTTGATTTCCCCATAGATGATCATTTGTACCAGATCCTCCAATTACCGAAACAACATCAAATTCTGTGGGCGATACGTCTGAAAAGATAACCGAAGCAGTTGCTTTCCCATCATAGTCACCAGTAATTTCACCTGCCATGGTGCTAGCAATGGTTACTTCGACTCCTGCATTTTCAAGCTCTTCTTTTGGTTTGAATAACTCATCTTCATTAAAACGTTCTGGCGGTATAATTAAGAGTGCTTTTTTACTCATTATTTTTTCCTCCTCAAAAAGAAAAAGATTTGTTGATAACACTTTTTCATATATTCGTATTTTTACCTGTGGCTGTTAACAATTTCAGCTAAAATTTCAGAAAGCTGTGCAAGTTTTAGTGTATTGCGAAAAGCATCAGCTGGAGAACTTCCAACGTGCAATCGGTGAAAGGTCAAGCAATGAGAATGGTATATCAAATACTTTTTTGTATGCTCAGATATAGATTTATCCTCTTTCTAAAAAGTCTGTATTACATATGCTTTGAAATTATTTCTGTCAAAGCTTCTTTTGGATAGAACCCGATAACCTTATCTACAGCCATTCCGTCTTTGAAAAGAATCAACGTTGGAATGCTCATGACTCCAAATTTTCCTACTGTTCCTGCGTTTTCATCCACATTAAGCTTGATAATTCTAACTTTGTCACCCATTTCACCATCGATTTCCTCCAATACAGGTGCAATCATTTTACAAGGACCACACCATGGTGCCCAAAAATCCACTAAAACTAATCCCTCTGTGATTTCAGTGCTAAATGTTTGATCTGTTACGTGTGAGATAGCCATTATTATATCCTCCAATTCATTGTTATAATTTTAATAAAATTATTTTTTAATGCTTACAAAAAATACAAAATTACCCATATTTAATGTAATAAAAAAAGTTACAGTTTGTTTTTTATTAAACGTACCGTAATAAAATAGTTTACAGTATAGACATTACAAAGCAATGGTCTGGTAAATGTCCCTAACAAACTAAACTATTTTAAAAGCCACTGTTCAAATTGATTGCTTCCTGTTCAAAAGGAATTACTGTAATTTTAATATTTACAGTTTATGAAGTCAAGAAAAATTAACTCGATATTTTCAAATTCCACTATAGTGGGTATACACCGATGAAAAGTTCTCATCGCATGTTGCGTTTTTCACCTGAAGCAGATTTTTGTTTATTTTGTTTATGATAATACTCGAAAGTATCTGACTTTGCTAATGCCTCCTATTTCACCTGCGGCGGCGGTTGTGCTATTTCCGATAGATCTGGTGGAGTAGAGGATTAGTGATCTTAGGTTTGAAAACGACTAAGGTAAAAATAAACTATTTAAAAAGAAAGAAGTGAAGGTTTTGATTAGATATAAATGTCTCCATTGTGTAAGTCTTAATAGAAGTTTACGGGAAAATTTTATGTTTAAAAGAAATACCTCGTCCTAATTTTTATTTTCAAGGTGCATGAAATAGGGGGACAGCTACTCCACTTGATAGTCGAGCCAGATTCACAGACGATTCGTCAATATGAAAGTGTATCCGACATAGAAGGTCACTTTTCATTTAAAGTTGAGAACTATTACGACACTCTTAAATGGCTTTCAAGTCAAAGTATGGTTCGCTTTTTTAATCTTTCGTCATAAACCCAGAGAGACTAGTCAGTATATTGCCACAATATTAATTGCAATCTTTTTGTATCAACATCTAGATATTCTCCCTAATGAACATTTTTTGCTTTATATAAATAAACACAAATAAAAACGGAATGTATAAATAAACAAAATAAAAAGCAATTTTTGAATAAATTTCACCTAATCGTACGATTAGACTATTCTCAATCAGTAAATTAGCTAGAAAAAAGAATAATACCAAGACAATTAATAAGCTTAATCGGTGCTTCAAATTTACTAATTTCTTAAGGCCGCGGCAGGCTGCCCATATTTTTAAACTGACATTAGGCAAGATAAGCAGCAGCCAGATAGAGACAACAATATATTCGACCCTTTCTATAAGTGGAAATTGCGCAATTTTCATC
>JAUZQA010000727.1 GCA_030705665.1 Bacillota bacterium | reverse complement strand
GGATTATCAGAATGAACGGATATTTTTGAACGGTCACCTGCTTCACGGGAAACAGATTTAATTTCAACAGTGCCATCATAGATCTCAGGAACTTCAATTTCGAACAGCCGTTTCAAAAGACCAGGATGTGTTCTTGATACAAAAATTTGCGGGCCTTTTGTCGTTTTTTCAACTTTGGTAATAAATACCTTAATCCGATCATGTGGTTTATAGCGTTCATTTGGCATTTGCTCATTTACTGGTAAAAGAGCTTCAATTTTCCCAAGGCTGACATAAATAAATTTAGAATCAAGCCGTTGAACAATACCTGTCATAATATCTTCTTCACGGTCAATAAACTCAGAATAAATAATTCCGCGCTCGGCTTCACGTACACGCTGGGTAACAACTTGTTTAGCCGTTTGTGCCGCAATCCGTCCGAAATTCTTAGGAGTCACTTCCATCTCCACTACATCTTCAACTTGGTAGTTCGGATTGATTTGTTTTGCATCTTCTATGGAAATTTCAAGGCGTGGGTCAAAAACTTGATCAACCACTTCCTTACGGGCAAAAACCCTCATTGATCCTTTTTCAAGATTTAAATCAATCCTCACGTTTTGCGCTTGATTAAAATTACGTCGATAAGCTGATATAAGTGCTGCTTCAATTGCGTCCATTAATACATCTCTGGAAATTCCTTTTTCTCTTTCCAGTACATTTAGAGCATCTAAAAGTTCGCTGCTCATAGAATCAAATCCCCCTTAACTTCATTTCAAATCATAGTTATGAAAAAATAACCGCCAGCCGGGCACTTGCCACTTTCTCATATGGAATTTCTACCATTTTCTTTCGTGTTTTTACTTTTACTTCAATTGAAACTGTATTTCCTTCAAATGCAGTTAAAATTCCTTCAAAGGTTTTTTCGCCATCGATTGGCTCGTATGTTTTCACAAAAACATTTTTTCCAATCGCCTTTTCAAAGTCTTTCTCCTTTTTTAATGGTCTTTCGGCCCCAGGAGAGGATACTTCAAGAAAATAGTTATGGGGTATTGGATCAATTTCGTCAAGTTTTTCGCTGAGTTGTTCACTTACAAGCCCGCATTCTTCGATATCCACACCATTGTCCTTATCAATATAAACGCGAAGAAACCAACTTTTTCCTTCTTTTACATATTCAACTTCAACCAGTTCTAATCCAAGTCCGCTTACGATTGGCGCTGCCAGTTCTTCTACTACTTCTGTTACTTTACTCATGCTTAACCTCCTTTTACGAGATTTTTCACCCTGATTTACGTATGTAACGGGAAGTTTTTTCAATTTGCCACGAGGCTTTTTGAGCAAAATAGTTTAAACATAGCTTATAACAAGACAAAAGAGCGGGTTGCCCCACTCTTGATCACACGAGAGTATATCTTAGTATTTCCAATAAAACTATACCATAACCAAATCATAGTTGCAAATAAATCATGTCCTGTATGACTTGTCAAGGAGTTACTCAACCTAAAATAGTGATAACTGGTTTTGTTCCGGTAAATCTGCAAGGCAGCCTTGGTTATCAAGGTATTCGATAAGCGTTTTGGAAACTTTTCCGCGCTGCTGCAAATCTTCTTTCGATAAAAACTCTCCATGTTCTCTTGCTTTAACAATATTGACGGCTACGTTTGTTCCTAATCCTGGGATTGCATTAAATGGTGGAATTAACGTATTTCCTTCAATAATAAATTCAGTCGCAGCAGACTTGTATAAATTGATTTTTTGGAAAGAATAACCCCTTTCCGTCATTTCAAGTGCAAGCTCGAGAACCGTTAACAAGCTTTTCTCTTTGTTTGAAGCATCAAGGCCCTTTGCGTTAATCTCAACAATTTTGGCACGGATTGCCTCTGAGCCATTCGCCATTGCTTCAACATCGAAATCCTCCGCGCGAACCGTAAAGTACGCGGTGTAATAAAGGAGTGGATGATGTACTTTAAAGTAGGCGATCCGAACCGCCATTAATACATAGGCTGCGGCGTGAGCTTTCGGGAACATGTATTTGATTTTTTTACAGGAATCAATATACCATCCCGGTACTTCGTTCCTTAGCATCTCTTCTTCCATTTCCTCTGTCAGGCCTTTACCCTTACGGACAGATTCCATAATTTTAAAGGCAAACGATGGTTCAAGTCCCTGGTAAATAAGGTAAACCATGATATCGTCACGGCAGCCAATTACTTCGCTAAGATTACAGATCTTTTGCTGGATTAATTCCTGTGCGTTGCCGAGCCATACATCTGTCCCATGCGAAAGC
>JAUZQA010000726.1 GCA_030705665.1 Bacillota bacterium | reverse complement strand
TGCTTCGATCCTTTCAGACTGTTCCCTTTTTAACTTTCTTTTATAAACAGTCTTTGATAAATTAATGCTAATTTCATAAAGCAATAATAATGGAATGGTTACAACAAAATCGGACATAAAGTCTGGAGGAGTAATGACAACAGCGATGACCACCAATACAAAGTAAGCATATTTTCGAATTTTTGCCAATACATAAGGGTTAATAATTCCCAAAGATGTGAGAAACATGACCACAATTGGCAATTCAAATAACACTCCAAATGGCAGAGTCATATTCATAATGAAATTAAAGTACCGTTCTGCGGTAAAGCTTGTGACAAACATATTACCGCCCAAATGTACAAGGAATTTATACACCATTGGGAATATGACAAAGTAGCCAAAGGCCAGGCCAATGATAAATAGAAAAAATAGTGCCGGAATATAAGTAAGAGTAATTTTTCGTTCTGATGGAAGTAATCCGGGGCTGACGAATAACCAAATTTGCAATGCAAGGATTGGAATGGTTCCGATAATTGCTACAACAGTAGCAAGCATAAAATAAATCCAAATAATGTCACTCGGCCCCAGAACCAATAGCTTTACATTCAGATCTTTTACAAACCACTTATATATATCTTCACAATAGACAAAACCGACAATAAAAAAAACGATAAAAGCGAGACCTGAAATAATTATCCTTTTTCGCAATTCCGCTAAATGTTCGGTTAACTGCAATTCCTTATCTTCCATTTCCCTTCCCCTGCCAATATCCTAATGTTACAAAAAAGGTGTAAGCTTATCTCTTACACCTCATTTTTTAATGGTCTTGTGGTCCTCGTCTGAATCTTTCATGACATCCTCTGTTAATTCACGTGTTGACCTTTTAAACTCTTTTAAAGTTTGTCCAAATGCACGACCTATTTCAGGAAGCTTCTTAGGTCCAAAAATGATTAATGCCAAAACTAAAATCAAAATCAGGCCTGGCATACCAATATTCGAAAACATGAATATACCTTCCTTCCACTTAGGATACTTGATTGTTACTATCCTTATGTTTTTTTATAGATAACAGTACAGGAAATCAGTCTAGAATGCAAACAAGCCTATTTATTTTTTGCGTTCATAAAGACAAAATTCATAATCATAAGGATTTTTTTCATCTTTCATCCCTTTATTACGAGATTTTAATGTCCATTTCGTTTCGTCAAATTCAGGAAAAAAAGTATCCCCTGCAAATTCATGATGAATATGAGTAATATACAATCGGTCTGCAAATTCGAAGGTTTCTTTAAAAATTTCTGCTCCCCCAATAACAAAAATCTCCTCATCCCTTTGTTGACAGAAGGTAACAAAGTCTGCAACGGAATGAAAGACTGTACATCCTTCACTTTGGAAATCAGGATTTCTGGTAATGACGATATTTTCACGACCAGGCAGCGGCCTTCCAATTGATTCATATGTTTTTCTTCCCATTGCAATCGGATGCCCCATTGTAACCTTTTTAAAAAACTTTAAATCTTCAGGAAGATGCCATGGAAGATTATTGTTTTTTCCAATTGCTTTAAGCTCGTCCATTGCAACAATATAAGAAATCATACACTTACGGCTCCCTTAATATGTGGATGTGCATCATAATTTTTAATTTCAAAATCTTCATATTTGTAATCAAAAATGGAGTTTGGTTTTCTTTTTATTTCAAGTTGAGGCAATTTTTTTGGTTCACGTGATAATTGAAGTTTTGCCTGTTCTAGGTGATTTAGATATAGATGGACATCTCCCCCAGAAAAAATTAATTCGCCAACTTCTAAATCGCATTGTTGAGCTACCATATAAGTTAAAAACGCATAACTTGCAATATTGTAAGGAAGGCCTAGGAAAGTGTCTACTGACCTTTGCTGCCACATTAACGAAAGCTTACCATCCGCAACATAAAACTGAAAAGCATAGTGACACGGAGGTAATTTCATATTTTCAATTTCTCCGACGTTCCACGCATTTACAAGGAGCCGCCTTGAATTCGGGTTATGTTTAATTTCGTTTACTACTTGTTCAATTTGATCGATAAATTCTCCGCTCTTTGTTTCCCATTTTCTCCATTGAGAACCATAAACAGGCCCTAAATTTCCATTCTCATCGGCCCATTCATCCCAGATTGAAACTCCATTTTCCTTTAGATATTTAATGTTTGTGTCTCCCTTTAAAAACCATAATAATTCGTGAAGAATTGATTTTATATGGAGTTTTTTTGTAGTAAGCAGCGGAAATCCTTCTTGTAAGTCGAAGCGAAGCTGACGGGCAAAAAC
>JAUZQA010000725.1 GCA_030705665.1 Bacillota bacterium | reverse complement strand
TTGCGTTCAAACCCAACTGAAAAGGTTTTGATCGCTGGATGATATTCTTTCGCAATCGATGCAATGATTGAAGAATCGATTCCCCCTGATAAAAAGGAACCAACGGGAACATCACTGCGCATATGCACTTTGACTGAGTCATAAAGGACATCTTTGATTTCTTTAATAAAATCAGTTTCTGATTGATGAACCGGCTTAAAATGAGCTTTCCAATATTTTTTAATTTCCATTGGCGAACCAATTTTTTTAGTAAAATAATGACCAGGCTCAAGTTTTTTAATTCCTGCTGTCATCGTATCAGGCTCTGGAACAAATTGATAAGTTAAATAATGCTGAAGAGCATCATAGTTTAAAAGGTTGTTTTCTTGTGCCAGTAAGATGCTTTTTTTCTCTGATGCAAAAAAGGTTCTTTCCCCTTCTTCACAATAAAAGAATGGTTTAATTCCAAACGGGTCTCTAGCCCCAACAAGCTTTTGTTCTTGTTTATCCCAAATAACAAAAGCAAACATTCCCCGCAGTTTTTCTACTGCCTTTTCCTTTATATGGCTATATAAAGCAAGAATGACTTCCGTATCTGAGCTCGTGGAAAAATGTAAGCCTTCTTTGAGAAGCTCTTCACGAAGCTCCACATAATTGTAAATTTCACCATTAAAAATGATCCAATAACGTTCATTTTCATATGTTAGCGGCTGGTGGCCGCTTTCGATATCAATGATACTCAAACGGCGGAAACCAAATTGAATATGATCATCATAATAGAATCCATCATCATCTGGTCCGCGATGGGTAATAAGATCGTTCATATTTTTAAACTGCTGTTTTTGTTCGTCACGATAATCTTGTGCTTTTTCGTGGACACAGCCAATAAAGCCACACATTATGTACCTCACCTACTCCAATCTTAAATCACTTTTCTATTTCATTTTTGAAATACAAAAAGTTGAAAATACATACTCTCTCATACTACCACTAATCCAAAAAAATTTGCACCTGTAAGAAGAGGAAAATTCAGTTACCATCAGTTTTACCTATTTATTTAAGCGTAAACTTAGTAAATAAGTAACAAACAAAAAACAGGAGTTACAAAACCCCTGTTTTAATTTGCTTAAATACCCGATTGCTGTTTTAGTACATTGGCTTTATCGGTACTTTCCCAAGGAAGGTCGATATCGGTTCGGCCAAAATGTCCGTAAGCAGCGGTTTGTTTGTAAATTGGGCGGCGCAAGTCTAACATCTTAATAATTCCAGCTGGACGCAGATCAAAGTTCTTACTTACCAAATCAACCAAGACATCTTCGCTTACTTTTCCGGTACCAAACGTATCTACGGCAATCGAAACTGGCTTGGCAACACCAATCGCGTATGCAAGCTGTACCTCAACCTTATCGGCAAGCCCGGCAGCTACGATATTTTTAGCAACATAACGTGCAGCATATGCAGCAGAGCGGTCAACCTTTGTAGGATCTTTACCAGAAAAGGCACCGCCGCCATGACGTGCATAACCGCCATATGTGTCAACGATGATTTTGCGGCCGGTTAAGCCTGCATCCCCTTGCGGACCGCCAATGACAAAACGGCCGGTAGGATTTATAAAATATTTCGTATTTTCATTGAGTAATTCAGCAGGAACAACCGGCTTGATCACATGCTCCTTTAAATCAGTTTGAATTTGTTCCAAAGTAATTTCCGGATTATGCTGTGTAGAAATAACAATGGTATCAACTCTAACAGGTTTATTATTTTCATCATACTCAACGGTTACTTGTGTTTTTCCATCCGGACGAAGGTATGGCAGGGTTTCATCCTTCCGAACCTCTGTTAATCTGCGTGATAATTTATGGGCAAGTGAAATAGGCAGCGGCATAAGCTCTTTTGTTTCATTACAAGCAAAGCCAAACATTAAGCCCTGATCCCCTGCTCCAATAGCTTCAATCTCTTCATCAGTCATTTGTCCTTCACGTGCTTCAAGTGCCTGGTTAACACCCATTGCAATATCAGGTGACTGTTCATCAATCGAAGTTAAAACCGCACAGGTTTCAGCGTCAAAACCGTATTTTGCCCGGGTGTAACCAATGCTGCGAATGGTCTCACGAACAATTTTGGGAATATCAACATAGGTAGAAGTTGTAATTTCTCCAGCAACTAAAACCAGACCTGTTGTCACAGAAGTCTCAGCTGCAACACGTGCATTAGCATCCTTTGCTATGATAGCGTCTAAAATGGAATCAGAAATTTGGTCACAGATTTTATCTGGATGACCTTCAGTTACTGATTCAGAAGTGAAC
>JAUZQA010000724.1 GCA_030705665.1 Bacillota bacterium | reverse complement strand
ATTTTTGAATCGTTTGGCGGACCTGAAGTGTTGCAATATCAAGAAATCCCTGACCCAACAATTTTAGAAAACGAAATATTGGTGAGGATGAAAGCAATTGGGTTGAATTTTGCTGATATATACAGAAGAAAGGGGAATTATCATCTGGCTGGGACACCACCTTACATATTAGGCTATGAAGGCTCCGGTGTAGTAGAGCAAGTTGGTACTGGTGTAACGAGCATAAAAATTGGAGACCGCATTGCATTTGCAGATGTCCCATTTGCCAATGCAGAATTAGTCGCTGTTCCCGAGGAAAAAGTGATTCCGTTACCTGATGACATTTCCTTTGAAGCAGCATCTTCCATTCTATTGCAAGGTCTAACTGCACAGTATTTAACGAAAGACAGTTATGAAATTAAAGCAGGAGACACGATTCTCGTTCATGCGGCAGCTGGAGGTGTTGGTCAGAATCTTATTCAGATTTGTAAATTGCTGGGCGGGCAAGTAATTGGCCTTACCTCTTCCTTGGAAAAATCAAAAGCTGCTTATGCAGCAGGAGCTGATTTTGTCTTTTTATACGAAGAGGAATGGAGTGGAAAAGTAAAGGAAGTGACAAACGGCCGTGGTGTAGACGTTGTTTATGAATCGGTAGGTTCTACTTTAACTAAAAGTTTCGAAGCCGCTAAAATCGGAGGTACAGTTGTATTTTTTGGAATGTCAGGGGGAGACCCTGATCCAGTGGACCCGCGAATGCTGATGGATACTTCCAAAACACTAACTGGTGGAGATCTGTGGAATGTTTTGACTTCCTTAGAGGAAAGAGAAAAACGTTCAAAGCAATTATTTAATTGGATTAATGAAGGAAAAATAAAAGTACCAAAGCCTGCGATATTTCCTTTAAAGGACGGTTCTAAAGCACATATTTTACTGGAAAGCAGACAAAGTATCGGTAAAATTTTACTAACACCTTAATTTCCTCCCAGATTGAGACAAAAGGCATCCAACTGTATGGGACAGTTCGGATGCCTTTTCCATTATTTACTTCTAGATCATATGTAAGATAGAGTTGTTCATTGAATTCACGATAGCTGATTTTTTTCTTTCCAACTTATGTGGCGAGAAATAAGATAAACTTGCAAGATTATCCGGTAAGGTTTGGGTGGGTACCTGAACCTTCTTATCCCCCCATAATATAGACTTTTTCGAGCCTAGATGAAACCCCCAATCCCCAAAAGATGGAACAATCGTGTGATAGCTAAGTGTTTGGAAGCCAGCGCTTTCGATCGTTTTTCCGATACTCCAATAGACAAGTGGCGTTAGCTCTAGTGAGTGTGCTTGACAGACGAAAAGTCCGTCATCTGTCAGAGAACGTTTCAACAGGTCATAAAACTGGACGGTATATAGATCGCTTAAGATTTTGGTGGTTGGATCGGGCAGGTCAACAATGATTCCATCGTAGTAAAAGTGATTAGATGCGAGGAAGGCGACAGCATCCTGTTGCAGAATCGTTACCCGAGAATTGTGAAGAGAGTAGTGGTTAAGTTTGACCAGGTTTGGCACATATTTAGCTGCATCTAGTACAAGGGGATCTGCATCGACAAGCGTAACATGATGTACGTCCGAGTACTTTAGGATTTCCCTTAATGCAAGACCGTCTCCACCTCCTACAATCAGAACCTTTTCCTTGCTGGATGCAAGGGTAAGGGCGGGGTGGACAAGTGCTTCATGATAAATCCGTTCATCTAATGAACTAAATTGAAGCTGTCCATTCAGATACATTCGTAAATCAGGAGCTTCGATTACTTGAATATGGTGAAGCTCACTCTTGCCATCGAATATTTTACGATGCTCCCCATTTAAAATCACGTTCAAGCCAATGTCATCCAGTTTTTTTTCATGCTCCGTTTCATTCCTATCAGAAGGATTTGGCCACTGATATTCCTGAAAGTTACAAGACTTTGTATCTCCACGGGAAAGGCTATAAATTCTGGCCTTTTTTGCAGAAATTCCTCTTAAAAGAAATTCTACTTGTTCGATAGGATCCCTTTTTCCACAGGAATAAATGTCTAATGATGCATACCCATTTTCAGGCCATGTATGAATAGACATATGTGAACTGGCCAATGTTAGCATTCCTGTTACACCTTGCGGCTGGAAGGGATAGAAAAAGGAGGATAAAACGTTGATCTCCAAGTTTTTTGCCACTTGAAGCAGCAGGTTTTCTAAATGACCGCTATCATTTAAAAAATCACGGTTGCAATCAAAGGCATCAATGATGATATGTTTTCCGTCCGTATTCAAATT
>JAUZQA010000723.1 GCA_030705665.1 Bacillota bacterium | reverse complement strand
GAGGAATCAACTCCGCCTGACATACCGACAACTACTCTTGTATGTTTTGGATCCTTTGTTTCCATTTAATTCACCTCGACTATCAGATTGAAGGTCTGAAAGGTTTATTTTCTAAGGCGCTTCACAATTTTTGCGGTTTCCCCAGCAGCACTAACAATCTGTTCTTCTGTTGTGTTATAGCCAAAGCTAAACCGAATGGAATTGTTCAAACGCTCAGAATTTTTCCCAAACATTGCTACAAGTACATGGGAAGGCTCAATAGAACCTGCCGTACATGCTGAACCGCTGGAAACTGCAACTCCTGCCATATCCAAATTAACAAGCATCGATTCAACATTTGTACCTGGAAAGCTTAAGTTTAATACATGTGGCAGCGAATATTCAAGCGTTCCGTTTAAGGAAAATTCTACATCCTGCTCTTTTAGGATGTTCATAAACGTTTCTTTAAATTGTTTAAAGCTTTCTTTCTTGCTTTCCCGTTCCGCTTGAGAAATCAGGACTGCTTCACGAAAACCGCTTATGGACGGAACATTTTCTGTTCCAGCCCGTCTTTTTCGTTCTTGATCGCCGCCGAAGGACCGTGGAGCTAATTTTACATTTTCCCGTGCAAATAAGAAGCCGGTTCCTTTTGGACCGTTAATTTTATGGGCAGAAACTGCTAAAAGGTCGATAAAACTTTTATTAACATCAATATTTTCAATCCCATATGCTTGAACTGCATCTGTATGAAAAAAAGCTTGATGATCAGAGAGAATCTGGCCAATCTCAGTGATAGGCTGTAAGGTTCCAACCTCGTTGTTGCCATACATCACTGAAACAAGTATCGTATCATCTCGAAGCGAGGCTTTCAATTCTTCTATGCTGATTCGCCCTGTCTCATCTACAGGTAAATAGGTCACTTCGAACCCCATTCTTTCTAATTTTTGACAAGCATGGAGAACAGCATGATGTTCAACTTGAGTGGTAATGATATGCTTTCCGTTATTTTGATAACCTTCGGCAACACCAAACAAGGCCATGTTATCTGCTTCCGTTCCGCCGCTGGTGAAAATAATTTCATTTTGCTTTGCCCCAATACTGGCAGCCAATGTTTCACGGGCCTGATCTAAAAGATGGCGGGCTTCCCTGCCGAATGAATGTATACTTGAGGGATTACCAAAATTTATGTTATGTGCTTCAAATATTTTCTCGGCCACTTTTGGATGCATTGGTGTTGTTGCGGCATGATCGAGATAAATACGTTCCATTCCTACACCTTCAATTTCATCAATTTTTTCATTTAAATATAAAACATATATCCGTCAGATACAACATCATCACTGTGTTTAGCCAAATCATCAATGGTTGTGCTATCAAGAACATCTTTAATCGCATCCCTAATGCGAATCCAAAGCTCTCTTTTCGCAGGTTCCTCGTCTTCAATCCCCTCAACAGGAGTAATCGGTCCTTCTAGGACGCGGATGACGTCCCCTGCAGTAATGTTGGAGGGCTGGTCTGCTAAAACATAACCTCCATATGCTCCCCGAATACTCTTTACCAGCCCGGCATTTCGGAGCGGTGCAATTAATTGTTCTAAATAATGCTCTGATAAATCATTGGTTTGGGCTATTGACTTTAAGGAAATTGGACCCTCCCCATGTCTTTTTGCAAGTTCAATCATAATAGTTAATCCATAACGTCCTTTAGTTGAAATTTTCACCAACTAACACTCCTTTCAATTTTTCATATAGCGGTATATGTTCCTAAAGCGCGAATAATTTAATGAAAAAACTTGAATTTCACTTTTTTTCAGAATTGCTGATCCTATAATATAGAATGTACTAAATTAATACTACCAAAATCCTCAGTAATTTGATAGGCATTAGAAATTATAGCATAATCTCCGGATATATGCTTTTTGCAGAGAAAATGTTACTGTAATAGTAATAAATGTTTGAAACAATGGAGCGGATTTTATGGCATTAAAACCATTAGCATTTCGAATGAGACCTAGGACAATCGATGAGATTGTTGGCCAGGAACATTTAGTTGGCAAAGACAAGATTATTGCCAGGATGGTAAAATCCCGGCAACTAACCTCAATGATCCTTTACGGGCCGCCCGGTATCGGTAAAACATCGATCGCAAGTGCGATTGCAGGAAGCACAAATTATGCCTTTCGAACGCTGAATGCAGTAACAAATAATAAAAAGGACATGGAAATTGTTGCGGCAGAAGCCAAAATGTCCGGAAAAGTCATCCTTCTTTTGGATGAAGTCCATCGCTTAGATAAAGCCAAACAGGATTTTCTGCTT
>JAUZQA010000722.1 GCA_030705665.1 Bacillota bacterium | reverse complement strand
GGTGAACTTAGAAAAAATCGAAAATGGTCCATGCAGGAGACTGCTGACCGTCTTGGAATTGCCAAAAGTACGTATGCAGGTTATGAATCTGGATATAGGGAGCCTTCGCTTCAAGCATTATCCCAGCTCGCTGATTTATTTGACACCACAGTCGATTATATTTTGAAGCGTGGAAATGACTTTGGACAGAACGTTGAACTTATAGAACTATTGAATACAAAGGATAGCTTGCTCTCGCTTGACCGGATTCCACTTACTCCTGAAGAAATTATTGACTTTATTGCATTTACGCGGGTTAAAAGAGAAATAAAAAAAGCTTCAGACCCAACCTGATAATGGACATATAAAAAGAAATAGGATTTCCTATTTCTTTTATTGACCTATTTTATTCCTCATCTTTTTCATAGGCAATCACTACCAAATTTTTATGAGATTGCTCAGTTAATTTTTCTTCAAATGATTTGAGCTCACTCACTAAATTTTGAGACAGCTCAGCTGCCACATATTCATTTTGTTTTGCCATATCCATCCCTCTTTCTTTTATAATTAGTATCCCACCCTCCATGGTAACTATACAGCCCTCAAAATAATTTGATAGGCTAACATTTATGGTATAATAGATTGAAAATTCAAAAACAACCCTTTTAAAAATCACAAAATTCTTCAAGGCAGGCGAAAGACACATGGAAATATTTTCATTAAGCGGTCCAAGCGGAACCGGGAAAAGTACGAGCGCATTAACTTTTGCCCATAAACACAAGATACCAGCAATAATTGATGACGGACTTCTTATTGTCAATGGTGAGAAGATAGCTGGAACTTCAGCTAAATTTGAAAAGAATGCATTAACTGCAGTGAAAAGAGCTACTTTCTTTTTTGATGATCATGTCAAAGAAGTTCAAATGGCCATTAATCATTACTATATCAATCGCATCTTAATCATTGGAACCTCCGACAAGATGACAAGACTAATTGCTACTCGCCTGCAAATAGGTGATATTCAGCATTACTTTCATGTCGAAGATATCCGTACCTCAAGTGAAATAAAGATTGCCCAATTTGTACGAAAAACAGAGGGAAAACATATTATCCCGATCCCATACAAGCAGGTAGATCCTAGTTTCTTTAAAAAAATTATTCTTAAAGGCTGGGAAATTTTCTCTCCAAAACGTGAAAGAATTGGGGAAACCACCATTGTCCATCCCGATTTTCACCGTAGTTCCATTATTATTCATAAAAAAGTCTATAAAGATCTTGTAAAAATTATATGCAGTGGCTACCAAGAAATCGAAGATTGTAAATCAACACAACTTATCCTGAATGGCCTTCCAGTCCTTTATGTTAGTGTTACAATTAAACAGCCCATTCGTTCTAATCTGCTCGGGATGTCTGAAAAACTGCAAAATAACATCCGCATCTATTTTTTAAAATATTTAAATATCGAGCTCCATTCCATTAACCTCTATCTCCAGTTATCTAAAAAAGCGGAAAGCCTAATTGTAAAATAGGCTTTCCGCTTTTAGTTTATTTTAAGACTGTGTTCTCCTGGTAAAGCGTGGAGCTCTTTTTTCTACAAAAGCAGCTACACCCTCTGAAAAATCCTGTTTGTCAACAAAAGGAGTTGATCCATTCCAAAGAACAGGAGCACTATTGATACATTCATTGACAGATTGTTTTACTGCGAGCAGTGAGGCTGGTGACATAGAAGCAACCAATTTCCCCATTCGGAAAGCATAACGGTCCAATTCAGCTTCATTTACCAAATAATTTAACATTCCCAATGCGTATGCTTCTTCTGCCTTAAGGATACGGCCCAAATACACCAATTCCTTAGTAACACTTGGTCCAACTAACTCAACAATGCGTTTTGCAAATTTGTTATTTAAGGTAATTCCCAATTTCCCCACGGGTATTCCTAATCTGGCTTTTTCCGAACCAATCCGGATATCACAGGCCAGAGCAAGTTCAAGTCCTGCTCCCATTGCCGGTCCATTAATCACACCAATTGTCGGAAGCGGCAAATTTTCAATCGTTGAAATTGCTTTTTCCATTAATACAAAAGCATGTTCCGCCTCTTCAAGTGACATTTCATTAAATTCTGCAATATCTGACCCGGCAGTAAACTGCTCTCCATACCCTCTAAGCAGGAGCACTTTATTTTTGGGCTGTTCTAAAACCCTTTGTCCAATTTCTGCTAACTGATTCCACATATTCGCTGTTAAAGCATTCCGTTTTTGCGGCCGATGAATCGTAATAATGGCTAGCTCTCCTGTTTCCTGAAGAGTAATTTTTGCCTGCTCGTCC
>JAUZQA010000721.1 GCA_030705665.1 Bacillota bacterium | reverse complement strand
TTTCTCAACGAATATTGCCAAAATGCCAAGACGAAAACCAGAGGAATCGAAAACGGAAGCAGCCATCAAGGGACCTAGGGATAATTTTATTGAGGATCTTACAGTGAATGTTTCACTAATTCGTAAACGCCTACGTACGAATACATTGTGTTATGAGCAGTATGAAGTTGGCAGGCGTACTAATACTCGGATAGGTGTCCTTTACATTAATGATATTGCAAACCAAGAAATTTTAAAACAAATTAAGGAAAAAATTAACGCCATCGATGTGGATGGTCTTTATAGTGGCAGTCAATTAAAAGAATTTTTAAATGACGCCCCCTTTGCATTTATTCCTCGATATCATTATACGGGTCGTCCTGAATTTGCTGTTCAGGGATTGCTAACTGGCCGGTTTATTATTTTAGTTGATGGAGTACCATACGCAATTATCGTCCCTTCGAATTTTGCATTGATGCTAAAAACGGCAGAAGATACTGAGACTTCCTTTCTTTATAATTCTTTTGAAAGGCTCATGAGAGTGCTGGGATTGTCGATTTCTACCTTTCTTCCTGGATTTTGGGTCGCTTTAACGGCGTTTCATCAAAACCAGATTCCCATGACCTTTTTGGCTACCATTGTAGAATCACGAAGAGGGGTACCTCTTCCTTCAGGGCTGGAAGCGTTCTTGATGATCTTTTTGTTTGAGCTTTTTCGGGAAGCAGGGATGCGATTACCACTCGCTATTGGACAAACACTCAGTGTAGTAGGAGGCTTAATTATTGGTGATGCTGCTATTCGTGCGGGCTTAACAAACCCGTCGATGCTTGTCGTAATTGGTGCTTCCACTGTCGCTACCTTTACACAGGGCAATCAGTCAGTGGTTGGATCAATCAGTTTATTACGTCTCTTTGTCCTGTTCTGTTCGTCTATTCTTGGCCTTTTTGGTTTCTTCATTTCCTTCTATTTTATTTTATTTTATGTAGCTAGAATCCGAACATTTGGTGTTCCATTTTTGATGGAGTCTACCCGTGTAAATATGTTCAATTTGTTAAAAACATATTTTCATTTACCTGCACAGAAAAGTTTTAGTCGTCCAAAAGGATTGGATCCACTAGACGAAGCTAAGCAAGGAAGGCGAAAATAGTGAAAAAGAATGTCATTCTCGCTTTAACGATTCTTCTCACCCCTTTTCTTAATGGATGTTGGGATTCGATTGAACCCGAAAGTATGGTCTATGGGAATGGGATCGGGGTTGACTACAAGAACGGTCAGTATCACTTCTATACCCAAATTATTAATTTAGGGAAAATCGCAAAATCAGAATCGGCTGGCGGGGTAGAACAGATACAAGAGGAAATTGGACATGCTTCTGGTCCTGATGTAGACCAAGCGCTCAAAAATTTATATAAATCTACTCAGAGAAGAATTTATTGGGGGCATATAAAATTTGTCGTGCTTACGGAAGAAGCATTAAGGAAAAGTTCCCTTCGGCAACTGATTGACTTGTTGAATCGTTATCGAGAATTTCGGTATCGTATCTTTGTCGTGTCCACAAAGGAACCATTAAACAAAATTCTTCTTTCACCCCCTGAATTAGAAATGTCGACAGCGCTGACAAAGTTGTCTGAACCTATGAGCAACTTTAACCAAGATTCCGTCATCCCGCCCATGAACATGAGAGAGCTGCAGATCGGCTTAAATGAGCCAGTTAATCAAGCGATTATTCCGATGATTAGTATTGTAGATGAAAAATGGGAATCAAGAGAGAAGAAAAGAATCGCTTTAAAATATAATGGGGCTGCCATAATGACAGGGAATCAGCTCAAAGGATTTATTACAAATAAGGATATGCTGGGATTTCGATGGATCCTGGAGGAATCAAAAAGAATGGAAATCTTTGTTGGGAAAAATGGAAAACCAGCTGCCCTAATTGTCGTAGAACATCCAAAAGCTTCAATCAAACCGATCGTTAGAAATGAAAAGGTTACCTTTGATATTACCATCAAAGCACCTGGGACGCTTACAGAGATGGATCAAGAAGTGAATGAGTCTTATTTAATTCAAGAGATCAAAAAAAGCATTCAGAATGATATCAAAAGAACGTATGAAAAGGGACTTAAAATCAATGCTGATGTGTACAAATTGTCTGAAATACTATACCGTAAAAATATAAAGGTTTGGAAGAAAATTGAACATAAGGGTAGAATCCCATTACAAAAGAATTCGATCGTCCTCCATGTCAAAACAGAAATTACAAATTCAGGGAAAACCCAAAATACACCATCATTATAAACATTGGCGTCAGCGTCCTGTTTTCGCAAT
>JAUZQA010000720.1 GCA_030705665.1 Bacillota bacterium | reverse complement strand
CACCGCACCCAAGCTACATGCCGGGCTATGAAGATGATGTAATCATGGCGGCAGGAACCTTTATTCAAGGGGCAAGCATTGAGCTGACAGCAGATGGTCCGATCAGACCGCCGTATGTAGCCTATGTTCAAGGCGGACTAACCTATGCACATGTGAAAATCGCCGTTTGCATTGCGTTAGACCGACTCGTTGACAAAGGATTAATAGAGTTTCAATAAGAAAAAGAAATAATTTGAACAATTCTATTTTTCTTTTAAAAAATCATGTTAGATTACCTTACGTAGGTTTGACAAGAAAATCTAACATCGATATAATTTAGTAAAAGCGATTCCAAACATTGTTAAATTGGGTCGTTATGATTACTCTTTTTGAAGGCAGAAGGGAGGAGAAATCTTGAGTGGAAGTGAAATTCGCCGTTCGATGCCACTGTTTCCGATAGGAATTGTCATGCAGTTAACTGAATTAACGGCTAGACAAATTCGCTATTATGAAGAGCACGAATTAATTTCTCCAGCAAGAACAGATGGAAACAGAAGAATGTTTAGCCTAATTGATATTGATAGGCTTCTAGAAATTAAGGATTTGATCGATCAAGGCATTAACATGGCTGGTATTAAAAGGATCTTCCAGGACAAAGAACAGAAGCTTCCTCAAGACCTCGAGCCGCCACTGGAAAAACCTAAGCGTAACCTATCGGATGACGAATTGCGTACTCTGCTCCGTAATGAACTCATACAGGCAGGAAGATTCAATAAGGCCTCTTTACGCCAAGGTGATATGTCTCGTTTTTTCACAAATTAATATAAATATTTGGAGGTAGTAAAATGGCAAAGTACACAAGAGAAGATGTCCAACGGATGGCTAAAGAAGAAAACGTTAAATTTATCCGTCTTCAATTTACGGATATCCTTGGAACAATTAAGAACGTGGAAATTCCTCTCAGCCAGTTGGAAAAAGCTCTCGATAATAAAATGATGTTTGACGGATCATCTATCGAAGGTTTCGTCCGAATTGAAGAATCTGATATGTACCTATATCCAGATCTAAATACATGGGTTGTCTTCCCATGGACTGCGGAAAAAGGAAAAGTTGCCCGTTTAATTTGCGATATCTATACTCCAGAAGGAAAACCTTTCGAAGGGGATCCGCGTAATAACCTTCGCCGGGTGTTAAAAGAAATGACAGACCTTGGTTTCACGAACTTCAACCTTGGACCTGAGCCAGAATTCTTCTTATTCCAATTAGATGAAAAAGGCGAACCAACTCTTGAATTAAATGACAACGGCGGATACTTTGACCTTGCTCCAACAGACCTTGGTGAAAACTGCCGTCGTGATATCGTACTTGAGCTTGAAGAAATGGGCTTTGAAATCGAAGCTTCTCACCATGAAGTAGCTCCAGGACAACACGAAATTGACTTTAAATATGCTGATGCCTTGACTGCATGTGACCAAATCCAAACGTTCAAGCTAGTTGTTAAAACGATTGCTCGTAAACATGGATTACACGCAACATTTATGCCAAAACCATTATTCGGTGTAAACGGATCTGGAATGCACTGCAACCTTTCTTTATTCAAAGATGGACAAAATGCATTCTATGAGCCAAGCGGCGATCTTGAATTAAGCGACACTGCTCGTCAATTCATCGCTGGTGTTCTTAAGCATGCACCTGCATTTACAGCCATTACAAACCCAACTGTAAACTCTTATAAGCGCCTTGTTCCTGGTTACGAAGCACCATGCTATGTTGCTTGGTCTGCAAGAAACCGTTCACCGCTTATTCGTATCCCAGCATCTCGCGGTTTGAGCACACGTATCGAAGTGCGCAGTGTTGACCCAGCTGCTAACCCATATTTAGCAATGGCTGTTCTTTTAAAAGCTGGCTTAGATGGAGTGAAAAACAAATTAACTCCTCCAGCTCCAGTTGACCGCAACATCTATGTTATGACAAGAGAAGAAAGATTAGCTGAAGGCATCACTGATCTTCCAGCTACATTAGCACTTGCTCTTGAAACCCTTCAGGCTGACGAAGTATTAACTTCAGGTCTTGGCGAACATATTTTAGAACATTTCATTGAAGCAAAAGAGATTGAATGGGATATGTTCCGCACAGCCGTTCATCCTTGGGAACGCGAACAATATATGAAAATGTATTAATCCATACATGATAAAAGCTCTGATACCAATTGGTGTCAGAGCTTTTTTATTATCCTATAAGTCAAGAAATTCAGACTTTACATAAAGTTTAAAAAAATATTTCTAATGGATTGAAAACGGATTCAGTCTGATGTAGAATAACAGTATAATTT
>JAUZQA010000072.1 GCA_030705665.1 Bacillota bacterium | reverse complement strand
ATTTAAATCAAACTTATTTTTGGAAAAGTCAATCCCCAATAGTAAAGCTATGGCTGTTGCTTCCTCTTTTGAAAAACCAGCTTTGACCGGATTTACATGGTTTGCTTTTATATTCGTTTTAATCCTATTTGGATACGTTGTTTGATGTCTAAAGTCCTGACCATTTGGATAGCTGTTAATGAATGGATTCATCAGCGGGTTATAAAAGTAGTACAAGATTATTCACTCCTAAAAGGTAATTATTCACAATTTATGTTTGTTACCTGTTTATGAGCATGTATGATATCGGAATTTTCCACTTAATTTTGTCCACTCATACTATAGCACCGGTTTCCCTTTACTTAACTGGGGCTAATTAAGTAAACTTATCAACAGATAAGGAAAAGGAGCTAAAGATATGATTAAGGTTTTATTTGTTTGTTTAGGAAACATTTGCCGTTCGCCAATGGCAGAAGCCTTGTTTCGCGACTTATTGGTAAAAGAAAATTTGACTGAAAAAATAGCAGTTGATTCCGCTGGAACTGGTTCGTGGCATATCGGAGACCCCCCGCATAAAGGAACCCTTGAGATTCTAAAGAAATATAAGATTTCCGCCGACGGGCTGATCGGACGTCTGTTGACGAAGGAGGACTTCGAAACATTTGATTATTTGATCGGAATGGATGAAAGCAATATAAAGAATATTTACAAAGTTACCGGCAAGCCAAATCATCCTAAGATCATTCGTCTGCTCGATTTGACCACACATAAGAGCGATGTGCCTGACCCTTATTACACCGGTGATTTTACTGAAACCTACAAGCTTGTTTCAGAGGGCTGCCGTTCATTGCTTGAAAAAATACGCAGTGAAAATAATATTTAGCAAAATTAAAACGGCAAAACAGAACATTCGAAGAGAGGGCAATGAATGGAAAACGCTGAGAACTTTCAATTGCACTTACAAAACATCGAGTATTTATCATCAAGAATCTATCCAGGAATTGAAATTCTGCTAGTACTTGATGGGGAATTAGTAGTTGAAATGGAAAACGGATTTTATCAGATGAAAGAATATGATCTGCTTGTCGTCAACCGAAATCAACTATATCAAGTGCGCGCTGTAAAGAATAACACTGTTTTAACAGTAAGTATTTCAGATACATTTATCTCCAAATACTATGAGGAGTATCGTCATTATCATTTTCAATTATTTTCGCAGCAAACGGATCGGGGAAAAGAAAGTATTATTGCACAAATGCGGAAATTTCTCTCTGAATTGCTGATAACCTATGGCAGACAGGAAGAAAGCTGCCAGCTCGAAGTACATATTTTGATTTGTAAAATTTTGCTTACTTTAATTCTTAGATTTAAGGGAGAAAGAAACGATAGTAAAGACATAAATGTCCATGATCATCGATTAACAGAGATTGTCGCTTATCTTAAGCAACATTTTGACGAACCGATTACATTAGATGATGTTGCCGAACAATTTTATCTGTCTCCGAGTTATTTCTCACGCTATTTCAAACAGCAATTAGGTTTAGGCTTTAGCCGATTTTTAATGAATATTCGATTGGAACACAGCCTGAAAGATTTACTGTATACGAAAGATTCGATAACCTATATTTCATTGAAAAATGGCTTTCCTAATACAAAATCTTTTACAAATTTATTTAAAGAAGTGTACGGAGAAACACCACATTCTTTTCGTGAAAAGAACATGAAAGAACAAGTGAATGTAGTTAAAGATTATCAGTTGAATGGTAAAGAGGCATTTCTTAATTCTCCAGAAATTATCATGAAATTAGGCGTTTTACTATCAGAAGGGGATCATCCAACATCATATAGCAGTATCGAAACCAAATTGGAAGAAATAACAATTGAGTTATCAGTTGCAAATAATAAATTATTGGATCACCCCTACAATGTATTAAACATTGGGGAATTGAGAGAACTGCAAAAAGAAAGTGTTCGTACTCAAGTGTTATTGACTCAAAAAGAGCTGCAAATAAAGTATATCGGCATAGATCTATTATTAAGCGGAGAGACCATATCTCCCCCAGTAAAAACAGATGAGTTCATCCCAACAACATCGCCTTATTATAATTCAGATGAAGCGATCCAATTTATAAAAACAAACCATTTATCATTATTTATTCAAGTAGCTTATAAAGGAGGCTTCTCAGAGGAAGATGAATATCTCCAAAAGCTTGAACAGTTTTTAAGACATTGCTGCCAAGTGTTCGGTGAAAAGTATGTAAGTAAATGGTATTTTATGTACACCACAAATGATACAGCTGCCAATCGTAAACAGTTGCATCAGTTTTATTTATCCGTAAATACCCTATTGAAAACCATCGTTCCTGCTGTTCAAGTTGGAGTGCTCTTACCTTTTTCCTTTCAAACAGGAACAACAGATGAGCAGCATAAATGGATCGTCAACCAAGAAGAACCGATTGATTTTATCGCTTTTCAGGCAAGCCCTAATGAAATCATTGACTTTAAAGACATCATCGATAGTAATTATCTATTAGCAAAAGATTTTATTAGAAAAAAAACGGAAAAGTTAAAACACTATTTAAAAAGCCATTCCATCGAGAAACCCCTTCATTTGATTACTTGGAGTTCCTTTTCAGGAAATACCCGTTATACCAATGGAACATTTTTCCGCGGCGCGTTAATATTGTATGATGCACTTACAGTAGCAGAAGATGTGGAATCACTTGGTTTCTGGATCAATACTGAAATTCATGAAAGAAATGCTGGGGGAATGGATATTCCGCTGGAAGGAATGGAGCTGTTTCATTTTTTTACTGGAAAACGGCCTGCCTATTATGCGATGTCATTTTTCAATAGACTGAAAGGCAAAGTAATCAGCAAAGGTGCTTATCATTTTATGACGGAAAATGAGACGGGCTATCAGATTGTTTTGATGAATAACAATATCGTTAACCCCTATTTTTCTGTTGAGGAAACATTTTTGCAAAAATTAATGAAAGAGGTCCGGTTTACGATAAAAGGGATCCCTAAAGGAGAATATCAAATACGAAAATTTGTTTTTGATAAGGATCATGGGGCCTTGTATAAGAATTGGCGTGAAAATAACAGTAAATACGGAATGGATACTGAAATTATTGACTATATTGTCCGTTCAAGTCAGCCATCTTTAGAAGTGTTTGATGAGCTGATTGACGGGGAATGGTCGTTTTATTCTTACTTAACGATTAATGCGATTCATTTTTTTGAACTAAGAAAAATCTTTATTTAAACTAACCCAACAAGTGAAGGTAAAAAAAAGACGGTAAAATTTTATTCAAACACTTTCCCAGTGTATAAATATACCTGCAAATCAACCTAATCTAGATAAAAAATGACTCCTTTTTAAAGGAGTCATTTTTTATAATAAATACATAACGCCGGTGTTGTTCGATAAAACCTAGGGCAAAATAGAAAAAATATTTTGCATTAAAGGAGGATCCCTTATGGAAACGTATAAAGGTACAAATAAATTGATTACTGGTATTGTATTCGGTGTAATTACATTTTGGCTTTTTGCTCAAGCTATGGTGAACGTGGTTCCAGCTGTACAGTCGGATTTAGGTATATCACTCGGCACATTAAATATTGCAATTAGTTTAACTTCGTTATTTTCAGGTATGTTTATCGTAGGTGCTGGTGGTTTAGCCGATAAAGTTGGACGAAAAAAAATTACCTATATCGGGTTAATATTGAGTATTATTGGTTCCCTTCTCCTTGTATTAACGCATGGGGCAACGCTCTTGATTGTTGGCCGTATTATTCAAGGTCTTTCTGCAGCATGTATCATGCCGGCAACGATTGCGTTAGTGAAAGAGTATTATCAGGGAGCTGATCGCCAGCGTGCTCTAAGCTTCTGGTCCATTGGGTCATGGGGCGGTTCAGGAGTTTGTTCATTCGCCGGCGGTGCAATTGCAACCTATATGGGCTGGAGATGGATATTCATCTTCTCCATTATTTTTGCTCTTCTTGGTATGTTGCTTATTAAAGATACTCCAGAAAGCAAAGCACCATCAAAAGGTGATTTTAAATTTGACGTTATAGGTTTATGTACTTTGATTGTCACAATGCTTGCTTTAAATCTTTTTATCACTCGTGGAAAAGATTGGGGCTGGACAAGCGCGATTACTTTAACTTGTTTAGCTGTTGCGATTATTGGGATCTTTGTTTTTGTCAAAGTTGAAAAAAACAATGCGATTGCATTAATTGATTTTTCCTTATTTAAAAATAAACCATATGCAGGTGCAACTTATTCTAACTTTTTACTAAATGCGGTAGCTGGGACATTAGTTGTTGCTAATACCTACGTTCAAGTCGGCCGCGGATTTACTGCTTTTCAATCAGGGATGCTGTCACTTGGTTACTTAGTTGCCGTTTTAGCGATGATTCGTGTTGGGGAAAAAATTCTCCAAAAAGCAGGTGCTAAACTGCCAATGATCTGGGGAACAGTCATCACTACGATTGGTGTAGCACTAATGGGTCTAACTTTCTTGCCTGGATTTGCGTATACAGTTGTGGTGTTTATCGGTTTTGCACTATTTGGTCTGGGACTTGGCATCTATGCAACTCCATCGACAGATACTTCTGTATCGAATGCGCCTTCAGATAAAGTTGGTGTAGCTGCAGGGGTTTACAAGATGGCAAGCTCACTTGGCGGAGCATTTGGAGTTGCGATTTCAGCTGCAGTTTACGGTGCAATCGCATCTAGCAGTATCGAAATGGCTGCATCATCCGGAATCATTGTCAACGTGATCTTTGGAGTATTGGCACTCATTTCAATCGTTGTCATGGTTCCGAAAAATGCTGGAAAAGAACATCAAGAAGTACAACTTAACAAAAAGGCTGGCTGATGGTTTTATCAGTCGGCAACGTCAATTCATGAATTCGCAAAGGGAGGATTATGGAAATGAAGGATCAATTGATGAAAATGTTAGAAGACCGTAAAGAAGAAATGATTCAAATTCGCCGCTATCTTCATGAAAATCCAGAATTATCCTTTCAAGAAGAAAACACAAGCAGATATATTGAAGAATTCTATAAAGGAAAAGATGTCGAAGTGCAAACCAATGTTGGCGGCGGGCATGGTCTGATCGTAACCATTACAGGTGGAAAACCCGGAAAAACCATTGGGCTGCGCGCTGATTTCGATGCCCTTCCAATTTTTGAAGAAACAGATGTACCATTCAAATCGAAAAAACCAGGTGTCATGCATGCTTGCGGTCATGATGGACATACTGCATACCTAATGGTTCTTGCTGACTGCTTAATTCAACTTAAAGAAGAAATTCCTGGTAAGATTAAAATTATTCATCAGCCTGCAGAAGAGGTGCCACCAGGCGGTGCAATCGGGATGATTCAATCTGGGTTACTGGATGATTTAGATCATATTTTCGGGATTCATTTACTTCCGCTTGGACCAGCAGGTGTTGTAGGCTATAACAGCGGCTATGTATTCCCAGGACGTGCCTATTTTAAATTAAAAGTTCAAGGTACAGGCGGACACGGTTCTTCCCCGCATTTAGCAAATGATGCCATTGTAGCTGGTTCCCATTTTGTAACAGCTGTTCAAACGGTTATAAGCCGCCGTTTAAACCCATTTGATATGGGAGTGATTACAATCGGTTCATTTGACGGAAAAGGTACTTTCAATGTTATTAAAGATAGCGTTGAACTCGAAGGCGATGTTCGATCAATGACCGATGAAACAAGCAAATTAATCGAAGAAGAAATTCGCCGCATCGCCAAAGGTATTGAACAAGAATTCAATGTAACCTGTGAACTTACTTATACACCAGATTATCCGCCATTATATAATAATCCAGAAGTGACAAAGATGGTTGCTGCATTTTTGCAAAATGCCAATGATCAAGACATCACAGAGGTAAAGGAATTCCCTAAAATGTCTCCATCAGAAGACTTTGCCCATTATGCAAAAAAATTTCCAGCCTGCTTCTTCTATATTTGCTGTACACCAAAAGGGGTAGAAAAACCTTACTTTAATCATAATCCAAAATTCGATATTGATGAAGATGCCCTTTTAGTTGCCGCAAAAGCTGTCGGACAAGTTGTATGTGGATATTATAGTATTGATTAAAGCTTCTTCTCTTTTTTGCAATTAAAAAATGTTAAATACGAAGTATCTTTAATGAATGTAAAAAAGCCAAAATACGCAAGTAATGTATAAAAACTTGCATATTTTAGGCTTTTAATTTTATACCTCAATTTGTTAATGATTATTATGTTCCTCATTTACTATATTCATGATTAATGTTTCACTCTTCTTAACTACCAGTGAGCAGAGAGATAATCTTAAACAAGTAAAGCACAATCAAAAAGACCATTCATTTTAATCGATCAAAACGTTGCCTCAGTAGGATAGCCCTGTTGTTCCCAGTATCCCTGAATACGAGTGGATGCAAATTCAACACGATTTACCCATTTGATGGATTTGTACCCATACATTCTTGGCACCACTAATCGAAGCGGAAAACCTTGTTCAACACGTAGCGGTTGACGGTCCATTTTATATGCAAGAAGAACATCGGATTCCATCGCTTCTTTTAGGGACAAGCTTTCTGTATAGACACCGTCTCCAGAGTAGAAAGTGATGTATGAAGCATCTGAAGTGGGATTTACCAATCGAACAAGCTCGCGGATGTGAATTCCTTCCCATTCTACATCCGCTACTGTCCATCCAGTTACGCACTGGAAATCTTTGGTCTGCTTTGTAACAGGTAAAGAGGACAATTGTTCAAAGGGGATTGATTTTTTAGTAGTCACTAGACCATCAACCATTAATCGGTACTTGTCGAGCAAGACTTTGGGATAGTTGTCGGTTACAGTAAAATATTCCGGAAACTCATGTACACCCAGTTCTGAAATTGTTGAAGCTTTCTCACGAGAAGTGAAAAGCTTCGAAAACGGAGTCATCGCAATTGCACCAATTACGAACCCTGAAATTCCCCAGCTCAGAAATTGTCTGCGTTCTGAATCCATTTTTTTCGTAACAAATGTTTGGGGATATTGGATTCCGGTTGTTTTGAAGAAACCATGCAAGATAAACCAAATTCCTAAAAGATATGACAAATTCCCATGCCAAGGGAAGGCTGCCTCTCTAATGCTTGCTGGAAGCCAATTGACCTTCCACAAAGGTAATCCGGTTAAAACGATTGCCGTACCAAAAAAGATCGGCATAAACCAATCGACTTTTCGAATGCGGTTTACCTTTGGCAACTTCTTCATAATAGGGGAAAATAACGACAGAAAGAACACGATTCCAAGAAAAATATGGGTATTATTAAGGAAGGATAAATAACGTATCAGTCGTACATGGAAAAATGGGATATAAAGAACAAGCCCTGTTAACATCAGACCCAAAAAGGATACGATAGAATAATGGTGAAGCCACACATAATATTTCGTCCATTTCCCATGAGGAAACCATTTCTTCATTTTTCTCCCCTCACAATCTCTTGATATTTTGTTAAATTATAGCATGATAAATTATTTAATACTTTTTATTAGAAACCTTGAGATAGAATATATTTCACTCTAATTGAAAATATTTAACACCAAAAAACAGAGGAATCACATATCCCTCCGTTTTTTAAACAATATTGTGATTTAAAATTTTTTTCTAAAATGATGATCGCTGCGCCACATGCCCTAAAAAGGTGAGGCCCACGACCAACCGGATCATCAAAAGTACTAAATCTTCCATTTATTCCCTTGTTTCTACAAATCTATCATTATTTGTGTATACGAACACTTACGTTCATTCCAGGCACTAGTCCTCCTGGTATATCATTCAATTTAATCGTTACCGGGATTACCTGCGTAACTTTCGTAAAATTAGCATTCGTATTGGATGAAGGCAGCAAAGAAAAGGTTGAGGCGGTAGCCAGCCCCATTGATTTGACACTTCCGTTCAAAGTGGTTCCTGGAAATGCGTCCACGTAAACGTCAACGATATCTCCAACTTTAACGTCCTGAATCTTGGTTTCATCAATATTCGCTGTAACGGTTAGGTTGTTCATGTCATAGGCAGCAGCCAGCGGCGTACCCGGTGCAACATATTGGTCCGTGGTTGCATCGTTTTGTACGATGGTTCCATTTTGCGGGATGGGTATAGATATGGTTTGAGTTGTATTTGCATTTTGTACTTCGATTTGACCAACTGAATCTCCTGAATTTAATTTTGTGCCAATCGTACCGCTCCAAGAAACCAGCTTACCTGCCGCTGGAGCTACGATGCTGATCTCCTGTCCACTAACCTGTGCGTTGTCCGTCTCTAAGTAAAGTGATGATTGGTTATAAAAATAGTAACCTGCAAATCCGACAGCTGCCACAATGATAATAATAATCATATTAAAGATTATTAACTTTCTGGTATTCATCATCTTATGTCCCTCCCGCTTTTTCACATGTATAATGTTTAGCTGCTATTTGAGGCTAATCCTGTCCTGTTTCTTGCGTTTTTTCCAGTGTATCTTCTTCACTATGTTTATTTCTTCTATAAAAGAAGACCATAATAACCCCGAATGCCGTTAAAAAGGCTGCCACCATAAAGGAATCATTCATACCAGATACGAATGCCTTTTGTTGAATTAACCCATTCATCGTGGTCAGGGCAGCCTCTTTTGCTCTAGATACTCCCATGCCGGAAGCTTGCATGAGGTGCTGCATTTCCAGCAAAAATTGACCGGACTGTGAAGTGGGAGTCACCTGCCATGACATTTGGACAGCGGTAATTTTTGCCTGGGTGGTCATATAGGTGGTAAGGAGGGCCGTTCCCAATGAGGCCGCAACCTGGCGTATGGTGTTGTTCATCGCCGTACCTTGACTCGTCAACTCAAACGGGATGGAGTTCATACCGGCTGTCATAAGCGGCATCATCGCCATCGAAACACCTGCACTACGTAGAATGTATAACCACTGGATCGTGTTTTCGCTTGTATCCACCCCCAGATTCGTAAATCCCAGCGTAGATAGTGTAACAACGACCAGTCCGGCAATACCTAGAGGCCGTGCTCCGATTTTGTCAAATAAGCGGCCGCTGATTGGCATTATGACAGCTGATGCAAGTGCAGCAGGCGTCATGAAAAGTCCCGTCCTTACTGCCGAAAATCCTCGGATATCTTGAAGATAGAGGGGAAGGAAGAAAATGCCCACAAACATGGAAATACTCACAACCGAAATGAGGAGGAGACTCATATTAAACTGATGGTTATTGAATACCCTTAATTCAATCATTGGATGTTTAATTTTTAGTTCAACAATCACCAAAATAATCAAACACAAGACGCCTACAGCGAGAAAAGACTCCACCCATCCTGAACTCCATCCGTTGGAAGGAACCTCGTTGAACCCATACAATAGGCATCCAAAGCCAACAACCGAGAAGAAAAATCCGAAAATATCAAACTTACCTTTCACCTCATGTGGAAAATCGTGCATCATAAGAGTTCCAAGAATGATGGCAACAATCCCGATTGGTACATTGAGATAGAAAATGTACCGCCACGACCAATATTCTACTAAATATCCACTTAGTGCAGGGCCAAAGGCTGGAGCAGCCATCATGGCAATTCCAAAAACGCCCATAACGGTTCCACGCCGTTCGGGTGGGTAAATACGGAAAATCATCGCCATCGCAACCGGCTGCATCAACGCCCCACCAATTGCTTGAACGATGCGACAGATGATGATGGTTTCAAGGTTCCACGCAATCCCACAGAGTGCCGAACCAATGGTGAATATGGTTAACGCAAAAAGGAAGAGCTTTTTCCCTCCAAATTTATCCGTCAACCATCCGGAAATGGGAATCAACATTCCAAGGACGAGCATGTATCCTGTAACAACCCATTGTATTTGATCTGTACTTGCGTTCAAAGCTGTCTCCATCTTGGGAATCGCTACATTCACTACACTTGTGTCCAAAATGGCCATAAACACGCCAAGAATTAGGATGGTCATCTGTAAAGCCGGAGACTTAATCCTGTCTATTTCATATATTGGTCCCGCAGATTGTTCCATGTTCTACTCACACTCCATCAAAATATATTAAGTTACACGGAACATTTGATTGAGTACTCACTCAACCCAACCTATTAATCTATCATATTTCATTACTCCGAATTACCTACACCATGAAGAAAGATATCAATCATACCTCGAATTTCCTGTTCATCATCCTGCGAATCCTGAGCTTCTGGGCACATCTGCTTGATTGTCCTATGGGCGAATATCATTCCCATAAAGACCTTCATCGCCGCCAGACTATCCACTTTACGAAAAGTTCCATTTTCAATCTCGGAATCGATAATTTCTCGATTCGCCTGTACTACCCCAGGCAGAATCTTATCCCTAATAGATTCAAACAACTGAGGATGAAACATCGTTTCTGCAAACATGGTCTTTACCAAGCCCCCATGTTCTTCAATGAGTTTCACTCGATCAAGTGCAAGCTTAGTAAGTCCATCCTCTACAGGAACCTCTGGTCGTGAGGAAAGGAAAGTCTCAGTACCTTTTAGAATGAAAGGCCGAATGACAAAGAGAAAAAACGGCATTAATAAGGCCTGCAGCAAGTCGTTCTTCGTCTTGAAATAATTGAAAATGGTTCCTTCCGACACACCTGCGGCTTTGGCAATTTCACTAGTCCGACCTGCTGTGTATCCCTTTTCAGAGAACACCAAAATGGCTGCCTCGATAATGTCCCAATGTTTTTGACTAAAGTTCATTTCATGACCAAGTTCATTTTTAATTCCGATTAAAGAAGATTGTATGCTTTGAAAGTCCAGTTTTAAACATGGACATTCTTCATCATTTATCATACATTCACTTCTCCTTTTTTGATTGAGTACTCACTCAATATATGCCAGGGAATGAACTTTTATGCAATACAATAAGTCAGCATAAATCTGTCTATAATTATAAGTATCTTTACAGTGCACCCACACATTAAAAAATCAAACAAAAACCCCTACGAAGATAAAGTTAATGCAGGGGTTTTAAAAATTAAAAAGGTTTTTTCTTTAAAACTACTAAAATACCATTTACATTTTCTCTACTATGATATTAACGGTCCCAATGCTACCATTGCCCTATTTAGTGCGTGTTCATAGGCTATATCTTTTCCGACTACTAAATGGAAAGCTTTTTCGTCTTTAACAGTGGCACGGCCTTCTACTTCGTAGCCATTGTTAAAAATCAGTAGACAGATCACTGTTTTATTGCTCATTCTATGGAATTTTTTTCCAACGATCATTTCTTCTAATTTCATCCGTTTATCGTCTTTAATCCTAACTCTCTTAGGAAGCGGCATGAGTATGTGATCGTACATATGGTAGTTTTTACATGTTACGATGAGAATTTTTTCTCCTTTGTATTCAACATGATTGATTTCTCCGCATTTAGGACAAATACTGTCAATGAACATACTGGAACCTCCCCTTTTCAGTTACCCTTCCCCCATTTAATGGCGAACTGGAACATTCAATACTCATCCATAACATATTCCATTCCATCATTATTTTAGAATTAGATTTCGATTAGATTTGGATTAAGGTAAAAGGAGTAGGATTAGGACTCTTCTTAAATGTTTTGCCGAAGCAAATTGTGTGTAAAATACAAGTTTAACCCCTATACTATAGGAGAAATAATCAACTGGAGGGATCAACATGCAAATTGAAATGTGGACGGATTT
>JAUZQA010000719.1 GCA_030705665.1 Bacillota bacterium | reverse complement strand
GGTGTAGAAACTGTAAAAAATTTTATAAATCTTGTATTAGTCACTGGGAAAATTGGCAAAGCAGGCTGCGGGTATGGGGCAATTACTGGTCAAGCGAATGGCCAGGGGGGCAGGGAGCATGGGCAAAAGTCTGATCAGCTTCCAGGGTATCGCTCTATTATGAATCCTGAACACCGGCGTTATGTTGCTAGTGTTTGGGGAATTGAGGAATATGACCTTCCAGAAAAAGGTGTCTCCGCCTATGAGATGATGGAAAAAATGGCGAAAAAGGAAATAAACGGACTTTTGATAATGGGCTCCAATCCTGTCGTATCGAATCCAAATGCCATCTTTGTTGAAAAGGCCCTAAAACAACTCGACTTTTTGGTGGTAGCCGATTTATTTTTATCCGAAACAGCAAGGATGGCAGATGTTATTTTACCGGCGACATCCTACTTGGAGGATGCTGGAACACTGACAAATTTGGAAGGAAGGGTAGTCCTTAGGGAAGGGAATCGCAGGAATCCCGGTGAAACAAAGCATGATTGGGAAATCCTCTGCGATATAGCTAATGGGTTAGGAAAAGGGCCGTATTTCCCTTATTCCGAGGTTGAGGAAATATTTGATGAGCTACGGCTGGCAAGCAAAGGCGGTATTGCGGATTATTATGGAATCACATACCAGCGGCTTAAGAAGGAGCAAGGAGTATTTTGGCCATCGCCATTGGAGGAGCATCAGGGGAATGTGCTTCTTTTTGAAAAGAGCTTTGCTCATGAGGACGGAAAAGCAGTGATATCAATGGTGATAAACCAGGACCTAAAGGAGTTTGTTAACGTGGAATTCCCATTATTGCTGACGACAGGCCGGGTCATGCATCACTACTTAACAGGAGTACAAACAAGAAAAAGCCCAAAGCTTAAGCAGCTTTGTGATGAACCGCTTTTATCCATTCATCCTGAAACCGCCAAAAGGTATCAATTGGATGATCGAGTATTAGCCAAAGTTCAATCAAAATGGGGCAGTGCTGTATTAAGGATTTGTTACACAACTGGAATAAGGGAGGATACTCTATTCGTAGCTTTTCATTGGGGTGATCTCCAGAGTATTAATCGAGTGGTAAACCCATATCTCGACCCAAGTTCCAAAATGCCGGAATTTAAAGTAACCCCTGTCACAATCAGCAGGTTTTAATAATGTGAAGATACAAATATTTTTAAGAAAAGTTGAGCAAATCCCTTCTATGTGACGTAACGAGTAAAAAAGGGAGGGCGAAGGGAACATAGAGAGCGTCTATGTGACGTAACCAGTGAAAATGAATCTTGGAAGGGAACATAGGTGCCTGATTAAAAAGGAATCTAACAAACAAACGAGCGCTGTCATTTTTAAGCGCTCGTTGCGACAAAATCGCTTACATATTTGTTGAAGAGATCCTTTTTCTCGATATTACTAAGATGTCCGGTGTTTTTTAATAAAGCGGTTCTTGCCTGTTTTAAAAATATTCCCATCATATAAAGGTTTATTGAAGGTGTAACCTTATCGTGGGTACTGCCAATCAGCAGGACAGGTTTTTTGATCGTTGGAAGGATAAAAAAGTAATTAATCCCCAATGATGCTTTTGCACACTCAAGATATGTGTCTCGAATATGAAAGGCCTTTTTAGCCTCTTCCTTGTATTTAGAATCGTACAACCCTCTTGTCACAATGTAGTCTACCAATGTCTCTTCGCCTTTTTGCAGCAATTTGCGTGACTCGGTGACGATTCGTTGACCTAATATTGACGGAACATAGGCAGTGGTGTTAGAAAGAATTAATCCTCTGACCATTTCGGGCCGCTGCCGATACAATTCCTGCGCAACGATTCCGCCTAACGATAACCCGCAAAAGAAAGCTGAACGGATTTTTAGATGTTCCAATAATTCAATGATGTCTGAAGCAAAGTTCTTAACAGTTAAGTCTTCGTTTAAATCAGTTTCCCCGTGTCCTCGTAAATCTGGAATAATTAATCGATAATGATTGGCGAGTTCATGCTGCGGAGCCCAAGCTTCTTTTTTACTGCCAAGACCATGAATCAGTACAATGGGCTTTCCTTTTCCTAGATCGTCGAACTTTAACATTTCCACAACCCCTCATTTCATTCCCTCAAAAAGCAACTACTAAACCGCTTAAGTTTCCAGGCACTAACTATAGGAGGGAAGTAATTTATTAAAAACAGTATGAACAAAAGTTGTTTAAACCAAACTGCTGTAACTGTGTTAAATTACCAACCAGCCCAATATTCTTACCTTGAAACCAAAAATTATTTCCCCAAAAGGCCGGTTGTAAGCGCACGCAAAATTT
>JAUZQA010000718.1 GCA_030705665.1 Bacillota bacterium | reverse complement strand
CTTCAAAATCGTCTCGCCTTTTTCACCGATTGCGGCAACGCCAAGGCCAAACATAACAGAGAAGAAAATAATCGCTAGCATATCGCCATTTGCAAAAGCCTGCACAACGTTGGTTGGTACGATATTTACAAACGTATCAATTTTTGAATGTGACTCTGTTGTTTTTTCTGTTGTGACATAAGCAGTCATATCTGATTTAACAAGTTGTGAACGGTCAACCCCCGTGCCAGGATGAACCATATTGGCGACTAAAAGTCCGACAACAATCGCAATTGTCGTGATAATTTCAAAGTAAATCAACGTTTTACCGCCAAGCTTTCCTAATGACTTCATGTCTCCTGCACCAGCCACCCCAACGACCAGGCATGAAATAACAATTGGAACCACAATCATTTTAATTAAGCGTAAGAAGATCGCTCCAAATGGTGTTAAAATTTGTTCTACATGTGGATTTCCGTAAAAAACTGCACCTACAATAATACCAAGAACTAAGCCAATGAAAATTTGCCACGCTAAGCTGATTTTTTTCACTCGTTCCACTCCCATCTCTTTGTTAAAAATACCCCATTTGTTTTTCTTTGTTGCTAAAATAGTAAAAATAAGTACGATTGAATTTTTTTCTCTAGTAGAAGAAGTTCGTATGTTTATATCCCCGAAATAAAGCGCTTCCATTTCTTTGCTAAATCTTTTGTTTAATCACTGATGGATGATAATTGGATGGATTGTCGTATTAGAGGAACACTTTATGATTTGCTTGCACATTCACCCCCTTGAATTTACAGTCAGCACCTATAAACCTATGAAAATTTTTATTTTATAGTAAAATAGAAATATAGGTTGACCTGATTATCTGATTTGTAAACGGTTGCATTTTTCTTTAGTTAAACCGTTAATTGAATCTTACATGACGGACTACAAAAAACTACGGAAAACAACAGGTTGAATTTTTTTATTTTTTAACTTTTTTAAATTTTGCTGTTAATTTCCACTCCAAACAATATTGTTAAAAATCAACACACCCTTTATTTTTAATTGGAAGTGATCATCATTCGCGATAAATTAATTGCTTACTTGTTTATGATTATTGCTGTACCAATTTCCGGTGAACTTAAGTTTTACCCATTCAGCGGTGCCGATCTTCGAGTCAGCATGGCGACAACAGTCTTTTTCTTTATTCTGTTATGGTCCCGCAAAATTCACCCTGTTGTGGCTGGACTTTTAACGGGTATTGCTGTCGTTGTCTTTCGGATGTTCCTGGACAAGCTGTTAAATGGCACGTTTGGGCTTCAGGTTTCATTTTTGAATAATTTTCCAGTTTTCTTCTATTACACAGTATTTGCTGGATTATTTCATGTTTTTAAAATTAAAGAGCTGTATTCCCGACCGTTTCTTGTCGGTTTGCTAGGGGTTGTAATTGAAACACTCTCTAATTCTGCCGAAATTTCGGTTCGTCATTTTACGAATGAAATGCAGATTACAACTTCTAACTTCATCATTATTACGGGGGTAGCTATTATCCGTACCTTTTTTGTCCTTGGCTTTTTCAATATCCTTATTCTAAGGGAGACGAAACTTGCAGAAGAGCAGCAGCGAAAGCGGACAGAACAAATCCTGCTCATAACCTCAAATTTGTATGTGGAGAGAGTTCAATTAGAAAAGTCGGCGAAGAACGCTGAGGAATTAACAGGTGCATGCTATAGGCTTTATCGGGAATTAAAGAATCAGAACAATCAAGATCAAGCACAAGCAATGCTTAAAATCGCCGGGGAATTGCATGAAATTAAAAAAGATAACCAACGGATTTATGCAGGCTTGTCCAAATTAATGGCCAAGGAAAACCTAGATGATTATATGGATATCGAAGAAATCATTCGCGTGATCACCCACTCGAATAAAAATTACGGAGAAATTCTTGGTAAAACCATTGATTTCAAAGTAAACATATCTGGGGAACATCCGCGTTACCGCACCTTTGTCCTCCTCTCACTGATCAATAATCTTGTTGCAAATGCAGTGGAAGCGATCCAGCAAAAAGGACAAATCGTGTTAACAATTGAAAGAGTCAATAACATGGTCAAGATCAGAATCCATGATAACGGATGTGGAATTCTCCCCAAAAACAAACCATATATTTTTGAACCAGGTTTTACTACAAAATTTGATACGAATGGAATTGCTTCAAATGGAATCGGTTTATCGTATATAAAAAATGTCATTGAAAATATCGGTGGCGAAATAAAACTAATTGATTCGACGCAAACAGAAGGTACCACCTTCGATATTCTGCTTCCTGTAGCAAGTCTAACTGAGAGGGTTTG
>JAUZQA010000717.1 GCA_030705665.1 Bacillota bacterium | reverse complement strand
TAAAAATAGATCTATTTCAAGCAGGGATTGGCGAGTAGGAAGATAGGTGGTTGACAATGAGTAAACAATTAAATGAAGGTTTGACTGTTTCTTCCTTTTTTTTATTTTTCCTTATCCACAGTACCAAGACCGGTGTAGGCTTGTTAAACTTTCAATCCAAAATAATAAAAGGTGCTGAACAAGATGCTTGGATTTCAGTTATATTGGTTGGCATCAGTTTTCATTTCATTATTTGGCTGATGTATTTCTTATTAAAGAAATCAAATAATGGAGATATTATGTCCTTACATCAACAATTATTTGGGAAATGGCTAGGGAACGTATTAAATATTTTTTTTTATGGATATATGCTTTTAATTGTTTCAACTACAATAAGATCCTATTTAGCTGTTCTGGTTACTTGGGTTTTTCCTTATAACCCTATTTGGATTTTATCACTTATTATGATTTTTGTGATTTCATATTTAGTTATTGGAGGTTTCAGGGTTATTACAGGTATTTGTTTTTGGGGAATGCTAATGCCTTCTCTCCTTCTGTTTACATTATATTTTCCATTCCAATATGCTTACTGGACGAATTTATTACCCGTATTTAATCATAGCTTCAGTGACTATTTTGATTCAGCAAAAGATTGCGTCCTTATTTACTCAGGGCCTGAATTTTTACTTATTTATTGTTCCAACTGTATCCTTGGATGATTTAAAATGAGTAGATGCTATTATCTCCAGTGTGCCAACTCGATTTAGTAATATGCCATCACAAATGAAAAAATTTCTAGATACAACTGGTGGACTTTGGTTTAACCAGAAACTGGTAAACAAAGTAGTTAGTGCAATGCGTCCGCTTAAAACCCTCATGGTGGTGAAGAGGCAACTATATTATCACTTTATAAAACCATGTATCACTGGGGTGCAATAGTGGCTGCTCCTGGTTACACGGATCCAGTTTTATTTGAGCAGGTAGTAACCCATACGGAACTGGCGTTACCGTTGGTTAAGATGGAAAAATGATTGAAGATGTTCAAGCTGCTGTTAAACATCTGGCAAAGGGTACTGTTACAGTTGCAGAATGGGAAAAGAGGGAAAATCAATAAATTTTAGTTTAAAGGCTAATCGTAACTTCACGATTAGCTTTTGTTTTTTTCTATAATTGAGAGGGATAAGAAGTGTAATTATAAATTTTATAACAAAATCCAACGCTATAGTCATCCACTAAATAAAACAAGGGCACACTTTAAATAACATCCATTCAATATTTGGTTTAACCTGAATCTTATCAGGTGGGCTTATTGGAAATGAATCTTTCAAAAAGATACTGAAAGATAAACGAGATGGAGGTCAATCATGGAGAACACAAATTGTGACTTTTCACCAATGAAAGAGAATTTGGAAAATGGAATTAAACACTTAATAAATGCACTCCAATCTAATTTAAACGTACTAGGGAATGAAAATTATTGTGTATTAGGTAGTCTAGAGGATGTTAAAAATCAACTTATTTCAATTGAATCCACAGCGGCTTCTTATTATTTAGAATGTTATTTATCATCTTTTACTGATGCATATAGGGATCTGTCAGCTACTGTGCAGCATCTTTCAAAATTAAAACATGGAGCATTGATAGTAGTCGAACGTGGTGACTCTATTGAAACTATTATCCAAAAAGGAACCACAATTGGAGCAATGGTAACCCCTAAATTATTAGAATCGATTTTTTACCCTGGTAACCCTCTACATGATGGTGCTGTTTTAATCCGTGGAAATGTGGTAGTCTCAGCAGCCAACGTTCTTCCTTTAACTAATAAAGTATTTGATGGAAAGAAACTTGGAACCCGTCATCGTGCATCTCTCGGAATATCTGAGAAAAGTGATGCCCTTGCTCTTGTTGTTTCTGAGGAAACGGGCCAAATTTCATTTGCGATTAATGGTAATCTATATCCAATTAACACTACAAAACCCATAGTTTTTTAAGCCTACAAAATAGCAATCGGGCGCTATTCCAGTTCATGCAAGGGATTGTGTCCTTTTTAGTTATCATCTTTAACAAGAGTACTGCACATTTGAACGAAAAGGCGAAGTAAAAAAAGACCGAGTCCTTGAACTTTTCTTAGATAATAAATTATTTAAAGCAGCTGTAACAATCAAGTAAATAGTCTATCTAGTAAAAGTGGGAAAGTTAAACAAATTTATCTTTAATATTTAATTCATTATATTTTGTTTGATACAAATTAATTCTTTGGCTAATTTCAATTGCTCTTTTATCAACAAAGCCTTTAATTGCTGCTGTCTCGAATAGTTCCCTTTTAAGGTTTTGGATTG
>JAUZQA010000716.1 GCA_030705665.1 Bacillota bacterium | reverse complement strand
GCCGTAGCGCCGGCACTACCCATATAAAGGTGATGAGACAAAATTGCCAGCTAAAAGTTTGCTTGAATTAGCGTTAGCTCAAGCGAAAAACACTGAAAAAATGACCGAGAAGCAGCAAAAAATCGTTGAGACAGCGATCCAAATGTTTGCTGATAAAGGCTATGCATCGACGTCAACAGCGGAAATCGCCAAAGCAGCCGGGGTGGCAGAAGGAACGATATTCCGCCACTTTGGTTCAAAAGAAAACCTGCTGCTGTCCGTAATTTTGCCTTTTTTGCTTAATGCTGTTCCAGTGGTTGCCGATGAATTTATCGGCGAGGTGTTAGCCAAACCTTTTACCAGCTTTGAGAGCTTTTTAACCACATTAATCAAGAACCGCTTAGAATTTGTTCAAGAGAATAAACAAATTTTTAAAATCCTTGTCGTTGAGCTTTTGCACCGTGATGATTTAAGGGAGCAGCTCGTTTCCTTTTTCCAGAAGGTCCCTTACCAGTATGTGACTTCGATTTTGGATACATGTAAACAGCGCGGGGAACTGCAGGACCTGCCTAATCCCGTCCTGATTCGAACGATGTTGACGCAGGTTTTCGGCTATTTTATGGTCCGCTTTGCGTTATTTCCTGATTTAAATTGGGACGATTCGCTTGAAGTCGAGCAGCTCGTGCAGGTTATTTTGAAAGGGATCGGAGCCAGATGTTAGAACCATTTTTTCATGGATTTATTCTTGCACTAGGGCTGATTCTCCCTCTTGGTGTCCAAAATATTTTTGTTTTTAATCAAGGGGTATATCAGCCGCGTTTTATTTATGCATTACCAGCGGTCATTACAGCTTCTTTATGTGATACCCTGTTAATTCTCGTATCTGTTTTGGGTGTTTCACTTGTTATATTAGGTTCATTTTGGATAAAAATGATTTTAATTGGGGCAGGCTGTATTTTTTTATTCTATATGGGATGGACTACATGGAATAGTAAACCAAAGAATGAAAGAGAATTAAGTGCAAATAATTTTTCTTTAAAAAAACAAGTATTGTTTGCAGCTTCTGTTTCCCTACTAAACCCTCATGCCATCATGGATACTGTAGGTGTAATTGGAACAAGCTCATTAAGATACCAAGGGGAAGCTAAGGTAATCTTTACTTTTGCTTGTATTTTGGTTTCGTGGATTTGGTTTTTTGGGCTTTCACTGATTGGCCGAATAAGCGGAGAGCTTGATGGATCGGGTAAGTTTTTGTTGATATTAAATAAAATATCAGCACTAGTTATGTGGGGGGCAGCAGCCTATTTATTGTTTAGTTTATTTAATCAATAGCACAAGTTAATCGATAAGAAATGGCTCAGTATAGCGAACTGAGCCATTTTACGTTTTTTCATCATAATCGTTCTGATTTTAATACTTCCCAGATTGCCTTAGCAACGCCGCTTTCTTCATTTGTTGCCGTGACAAAGTCGCATTTCGCTTTAATGACTTCATCCGCATTTCCCATGGCAACCGCTCTGCCGACCCTTTCAAACATCGAAACATCGTTATAGCTGTCGCCAACAGCCATCGTTTCTTCTAAGGAAATACCTCTTGAAGCAACAAACCATTCAAGTGCCACTCCTTTTTGCGCATCGATGTGCGTTATTTCCATGTTCCCGTGTCCTGAAGAGCTTACGGCAATGTCCGCAACTCCTTCTAACGCCTTCACGGCTTGGGCCAGTTGCTTGTCATCAAAGGAAAAAGCAAGGAATTTATATACTTGTTCATCTAACAATTGATCATAACTAGCGATTTCTTTAATTCTTCCCGCTCTTTCTCGGGCAAATTTCTTGGCTTCTTCGATATCGGCTTCATCGTTGGCACTTGCCACGATATTAAGAATAATCTCTACTGACTTTTCACGGTCATGGGTAAACTTTCCTTGATCCGTGTAGACCTCGAAATAGATTCCGTTGTCGGATAATATTTTGGCAACTTCCAGGGCCTGACCCTTTGTTAACGGATTGGTTGAACTGACTTTTCCATCCTTCGAGCGTGTCTCCGCTCCGTTGACGAGAATTAACGGGCACGCTACTCCCGCCTCCTCGAGGAGATAGTTGACCTCATCATAGCTGCGACCTGTAGAAATTACTACCTCAATTCCTTCTGACTGGGCATCCATTATAGCTTGTCTATTTTCAGAGGTGATTTTTTTAGAAACGGAATCCAACAAGGTTCCATCCATATCTGTTGCGATACATTTAATCATGCTGCTCACACCCTTATTCTTTGTATTGCCATTTTACCATACTAATTTTGCCTATGTTAGATACTTGCTCCCCTCCCGGTAGCTTAACCG
>JAUZQA010000715.1 GCA_030705665.1 Bacillota bacterium | reverse complement strand
TCGACTGCATGGACTGCATGGTGATCTGTATTTTTCTTCTTACCTGCTAAAGCGAAGTAAGCAAAACCACCTGCGACAATAAGGACGATTCCACAGATAAAAACACTGCTATATCCGAATGAATTTGCTGCAATTCCCAGCACAAACGCACCAAGAGCCATTCCTAAATCCATTGAATTAAAGAACAACGAATTGGCAATTCCTACACGATGATCTTCAACAGAACTAATAACCTGTGTTTGAAGGATTGGTGTGACAGAGCCATATCCAATCCCAATAATTGCACCAGCCAGAATCATAATGATGGCTGTTTGCGGCAATGAGAGCATAACCATCCCAATGGCAAATAAAAAAATACAAGGATAAACAATTTTGTTTGCCCCATAACGGTCGGCCCATGCACCTGTAAATGGTCTAAATACAAACATTAAACCCGCATAGAGAATAAAGAACGTACTGGCGGCACTTACAAGGTTAATTTGTTGCGCATATAAAGCCAAGAATGAAGCAATGCCTGAGTAGGCACAAGCTAAAATAAATACGACAAGAGCAAACGGTGCGGCTTTTTTATCAATTAAATCATTAAGATCAAATCTTTTACTGGTTTTAGAAACTTTACCTTTCTTCCCTTGTTCTGGAACATGAATTATCATTGATAGGAAGATATTGACTACTGAAATGATAATACAAAGAATGTAAGCAGTGTTATATGCTCCAATGTTAGCTAAATTAAGACCTATAACCGGCCCAACTACCATCGCCAATCCCATTGCTAATGAGAACCAACTTAGTCCTTCACCACGTCTTGAACTTGGTATAATTTCTGCACTTATGGTACCTTTTACAGTAGTTATAACCCCAAAAGTGATTCCATGAATAATCCTTAGAATGAATAATTCCCAAATATTTGTGACAAATGGATAAAAAAGTGTAGCTACAAAAAATGCTGCAGCAGAATAAATAAGCAATTTCTTTTGTGATCCTACGCCTACCCACTTACCAGCAAATGGCCGAATAACAATGGCTGCAAGTAAAAATAAGGTTACTAATAAACCAGCCTGACCAGCACCCCCGCCAAATTTTTTCGTTAATTGAATTGGAAGTGCTGTTAATAAGATATAAAATGCTAAAAAGATAAAAAAGCTGATAGTAGTGATATTTATGAAATCTTTAGTCCATAGCTTTGGTTTATTCAAATCATGTTCCCCCTTCATTTTTCTCTTTTATTAGTTGACACATCTATTAATGATTGTTTTCTCGAAATGAAAGCAACATAATTTATTATACATACATTTGATATGCGTACATAATTGTATTTTTTATAGGATCAATGCATAATAGTAATATCATAAATGAATAAAGGAGAATATCGAATGGATTTTGACCAGCTACTTAATTTTCAAATCGTTGCAAAACATAAGAGCTTTACAAAAGCTTCTGAAGAATTAAATCTTTCACAGCCAGCGTTAAGTCGTTCCATTTTGCGGCTTGAAGAAGAAGTTGGTGTCCCTTTACTCGAAAGGAAAAGCCGCGGAGTCGTTTTAAACCAATACGGGAAGGTTTTTCTAGAGACTGTAAACCAGGTATTATCCAATATGAAGGAAACAAAACAAACAATCCGTGATATGGTCGACCCACTCCATGGGACTATTTCGCTTGCATTTATCCAAACACTTGGCTCTAGTTTTGTACCTGATTTAATCAGTGAGTTTCAAAAGGAATTTCCAAACATCCAATTTCAATTATCTCAAAATATTTCAAGTAAAATCTTAAAAGAAATACATACTGCGAACATTGACATTGGCTTCTGTTCGCCTCTGGAACCGCATGAAGGTCTGTGTTCGATTCCAGTTTTGTCCGAAGAATTATTCTTAATTGTTCCTGCTGCCCACAGGCTGGCGGGAAAAGAGATGGTAAATTTAAGTGAAGTAGCGGATGATCCGTTTATCTTTTTCAAGCCTCAAACAGCTCTTCATGATTTAATACACAATCTCTGTAATGAGGCAGGCTTTCTCCCAAGGAAGATTTTTGAAGGATATGAGGAGAGAACAGTCTCTGATCTAGTAGGAGCCAATTTGGGTGTTGCCATTGTCCCGTACGTCCCAAATCTGGATGAAAATAAAATTTCAATGATCCGCGTACAGTCACCAAAATGCTTTCGAGTCATCCAAATGGTATGGAGAGTAAATGGATATATATCTCCTGCCATAACGAATTTTAAGGAATTTGTGGAGAAAAGGGCTAGAGGTAGGGCAATGGAATGAACAAAAACAAAGATTGGAGATTACATTCATGGACGTACGTCATCTCACTTACTTTAT
>JAUZQA010000714.1 GCA_030705665.1 Bacillota bacterium | reverse complement strand
CAATGAATATTGTCAGGACTATGTATGGGAGGACTACCCATAAAAATTGGTTGAACATATTTCCTCACTCCTTCGTACGCTCTTTGTGACCCCCGCATCTTCCAGAGCACCTATTACAGCTGATAATATATGGCGGTAGAGATTATTTGCTTCGGCTAGATGCATTTCGATCTCTTTTATATTTTCAAAGTATCGCTCAAATACAGGTTTAATTTTCTCTTCAGCTACAAGACTTGCAAATTCCAGCATGATTGGCAAATAGTCTGGCAATTCCTTATCGGTTACAGAGAAACCTTGTAATTTGTAATAATTCTTCAAAAATAGCAGATCCATTCCTCGTTCACGCTGTTCACCGCTTGACATATAGGTGACGTAAAGATTGGTCTTTTTACCAAAATCGAAGGTATTTACATAGGTTGCAAGAATTTCAGCTGCGGATTTCCCCTTTGCTCCTTGGCAAAACTGGAGCAGTTCATCTTTCATCGGAGAAGCTGCTAACATTTCAACCTCTTCTTCTACTTCTATTAAAGAATCAATCCATTCAAGATCAGGATAGTTCAATAGATATGAACAAAGTTGGAAAACCTGCCCTGTATCATCACTCATCATTTCACCCTACTTTCTATGAAGGGAGGGATCAACCTCCCACACCATTTTCATCAATTTAAAGTGTTCCGCATGCTCCTGGACCACCGGCAAAGGCTAATCCGCAGCTGCCTTGTTCATCGTAAAGGTCAGCTACTTGTTCACGGTGTGAAGCAGGGATTACAAAGCGATCGTTGTATTTCGCAATCGCCAGCAGGCGGTACATATCTTTCATGTCTTGCTCTGTTAGATTTAATTGTTCGATTAAAGCCAGATTGGGTTGTTTATTCGTTTGAACACTTCTCATATATGTTCTCATCACAGCCATTTTTTTCAATACAGTACGGATATGAGCAGTATCACCAGCAGTTAGTAAATTTGCCAAATATTCAATTGGAATCCTCATTTGCTCAATTGCTGGGAAGATGTCTTCAGCATTAGAAGAGCTTCCAACGCCTTCGAACATATTCATGATCGGGCTTAACGGCGGAATATACCAAACCATTGGCAATGTACGATATTCAGGATGCAATGGCAAAGCAATTTTCCAATCAATAATCATTTTATAGATAGGTGATTTTTGAGCGGCTTCAATGAACTCCATTGGAATGCCTTCTTCTTTCGCCTTCGCAATTACCTCTGGATCGTTAGGATCCAAGAACACTTTTAATTGTGCTTCATACAGATCTTTTTCATCAGCCATTGCCGCTTCTTGTACCATATCGGCATCATAAAGCATGACTCCGAGATAACGAATACGGCCGACACAAGTTTCGGAACAAATTGTTGGCATGCCTGCTTCAATTCTTGGGAAACATAAAGTACATTTTTCTGCTTTATTCGTTTGCCAGTTAAAATAAACTTTTTTATATGGGCAGGAAGTAACACAGTGTCTCCATCCGCGGCAGGCATTTTGGTCAACAAGAACGATTCCATCTTCATCCCGCTTGTACATGGATCCTGATGGGCAGGCACTGACACACGCAGGATTCAAGCAGTGTTCACAAATTCTTGGCAGATACATCATGAACACATCTTCAAATTCTGTCTTAATTTGATTTTCCATTTTCACGACATTTGGGTCTTGAAGGCCTGTGACGTGACCGCCTGCAAGGTCGTCCTCCCAGTTCGGACCCCACAGGATTTCCATAAACTCACCGGTTAAGGCAGACGTTGGTCTGGCCACCGGCTGAGTTTTACGAGCAGGGCTGTTTGTTAACGTTTCATAATCATAATTCCATGGTTCATAGTAATCATCAATTTCCGGAAGATTCGGATTGTAGAATAAGTTCAATAACCGATTGGCTTTTGAACCTGAGCGTAATTGAAGCTTGCCGTTCTTAACTTCCCAGCCGCCCTTATATTGATCCTGATCTTCCCAGCGTTTTGGGTAGCCTATGCCTGGTTTTGTTTCAACATTGTTAAAGTACATATATTCTGCACCTGGACGATTTGTCCAGGTGTTTTTACAAGTAACACTGCAAGTATGGCAGCCGATACATTTATCCAAATTCATGACCATACCGATCTGTGCTTTAATCTTCAAGCCAATCAACCTCCTTCAGTTTGCGGATCACGACGTTTAAGTCGCGTTGGTTCCCGGTAGGGCCGTAGTAATTATATCCATAACTCAATTGACCATATCCGCCGATCATATGTGTTGGTTTTACGTGAATTCGAGTTGGACTGTTATGAGTTCCGCCGCGATTATTTGTTAATTTTGTTCCAGGTACATT
>JAUZQA010000713.1 GCA_030705665.1 Bacillota bacterium | reverse complement strand
AATCCCCTGCTTGTTAAGCCAGTACGGAAGTTCCTCGGATTTACGCACAACTAATCTTGCAATGGATTCATTTATTTCCCCACCAGCAACCCGCCTTAAATCCTCCATGAATTCTTCCTCAGGATACATGCCGGTCATATATTTATTCTCACGTGTATTCATTACCCTATAGTCCCGGGTGAGTCTGCTATTACCGCCGCGATAAAATTTAGAAGCCCTTTCAATTATCAGCACCTTTACCCCTTGATCACGAGCTGATAGTGCAGCAGCGAGAGCGGCATTCCCGCCACCGACTACTAAAACATCCGTCTCCATTATAAAATCCCCTTTCATGATGTATCATCTTTAACATAACTTTAATATAATATTAGGAATAAAAAAAATATTAAAAATTTATACGACTACATAAAATTAATTTATGATAGATAATAGGTCATATAAAAAAAGTTAAGACTAGTATAAAAAAGAAAAAAGCTAAAACTAGTTTAGCTTCTCTCCTTAAGATCACGTTTGATCCCAAATAATCCTATTAAAATATGATTAAACGATTGCTCCCTGCTTCACTCCAGTAAAAATAGAGGCGGGAACATATGCATAACCTTCCATTAACCTTCTAGCTGTCCGGCCATTTCCTGCACGATCTACTGCCCATTCATCTCCAATTTTTTTCACCTCTGCAGCTGCATATAAAATTCCTGAAGGATGCCCAACCCGGATTCCATTAAGCCCCTCGGAAACCAATTTATTTGGAATGGTTCCTGTAATTTTTACTGCGGCAGCAAGACCCATAGCTCCGCTTACTGCATGGGCCCGATGAAGGGATCCCATCGTAATGTAACGGGAAAGAACATCAACATCTTCATTTTTGACAAGTCGTTGATCAACCGTTTGATAGTCTTTTGGATTTGAGACCATTACAACTTTTGGCAATGCGTGAGTTGAAGGAGAAACCTGTTCACCTTCTTTGATAAGGCCAATCTTGATTCCGGCTTTGACGCGAATTTTTTCTAGTGTATCTAGTAAATGAGTATTTGTGTTTACTTCGTTGGGAAGCTCTGTTCCAGTTTGGCCAACATCTTCTGCCCGAACAAATACGAGCGTATTGACACAATCAACAATACTGACTTCATATTCCCTTCCATCTTCCAGCCTGATGTTATCTGTAGGGTTATTGGTTGGAAGTGTTTTTCCTGTAAATGTTCCACCGGCATCTAGAAAGTTAAGCATGATTCGAGCTGCAGTTCCTGGAACACCGGCGATCGAAAAGTTACCCTCATATTGAATTTGCCCATTTTTCACCGGTATTTGCGCAACGATCATCTTATCCGTATTTGTATTATATATGTTCACAGCAGTGACTGGTTCAGTTAGTGGGACATATCCTTCTTCCACAGCATACAATCCAACTGCAGTAACAAAGTTTCCGCAAGTAACATGATAGTCAACCACTTGCCGATCAAGGCTGACCTGGCCAAAAGTGTAATCAATATGCGCATCAGGATGTATGGAAGGACCAACAATGGCTAATTTGCTGGTTGTTGAGGTTCCCCCTCCCAAACCATCAATTTGGCTGTTGTCAGGACTGCCATAGATCCTTAAGATGACTTCATCCCTTAAAGCAGGATCTGCAGGGAGGTCTGATCTTCTTAAGATTAGCCCTTTGCTGGTTCCTCCTCTCATAATGACAGTTGGAATTTTATGTAATTGGCCATAATCAAACATGCTGTTTTACCTCCATTTTTTGATAACATAAAAAACCGAATATTTATTACTGGTGATTGGAATCGACACCCCGCAGGGTGCCGTTTTTTAGACTAAAGATTGGATGATGCTGGCAATTTTTTATCCAATTGTGTCCCGTTGATTTCTTCAAGACTTCTCTTTGAAGTACGCGGACCAAAGAATATAGCTACAGCAGTTAAAGCCCAAACAAGTGAGATTAGAATAAATACATTTAAGTATCCAAATCCTGTGTAAACAAAACTAATAATAAATGGTCCGATTACATTGGAAGCTCGTCCGATACCATATGTCAATCCTTGTCCAAAAGAACGCACTTCTGTTCCGTAAAGTTCTGATGTATAAGTATAAAGATTTGATGAGAAGGTTCTTTCAATGTAGTTAATAAGGAAACCAAAGATAACGATCATAACAGGATTTAATGTGGCCCCGAATAAGAACACGGCAATAGCAATGAAGAAACAAGAAACAATAATATTTGTTTTTCTCTCAAAGCGGTCCGAAATCATTGCACCTGTTAACGAACCTAATGGAGCACCTAAAGTAATTAGTGTGCTGTAGAGCAATGAATGTGAGATATCAATTCCTT
>JAUZQA010000712.1 GCA_030705665.1 Bacillota bacterium | reverse complement strand
TGTATCAAGAACACATCCTGGTCTTTTGAAACGGCTGTTCGAAATTGAAGTTCCTGAGATCTATGATGGCACTGTTGAAATTAAATCTGTTTCCCGTGAAGCAGGTGACCGTTCAAAAATATCCGTTCATTCTGATAATCCTGAGGTAGACCCTGTTGGAGCTTGTGTAGGTCCAAAAGGAACAAGGGTACAGGCAGTCGTGAACGAATTAAAGGGCGAAAAAATTGATATTGTCAAATGGTCGGATGACCCAGTCGTATTTGTGGCCAATTCTCTAAGTCCATCAAAAGTATTAGATGTTATGGTCAATGAAAATGATAAAGCAACTACTGTTGTTGTTCCAGACTATCAGTTATCGTTAGCAATTGGAAAAAGAGGACAAAATGCGCGATTAGCTGCCAAATTAACCGGCTGGAAAATTGATATTAAATCGGAGACGGATGCTCGTGAATTAGGGATTTATCCGCGCGAAGAAACCATTAAACTTTTTGAAGATGATGTTGTGTTTGATCATGAGTTAGAGGAAGAAGAAATCGATTAACAAATGGGGTGAATGTTGTGAACAAACCTAAAAAAGTTCCTATGCGCAAATGTGTGGCAACCGGTGAAATGAAGCCGAAAAAAGAACTCGTTCGCATCGTTCGCAGTAAGGAAGGTGACGTATCGATTGATTTAACTGGAAAGAAATCAGGCAGAGGTGCGTACCTATCCAAAGACAGGGAAGCTGTTCTTTTAGCCAAGAAGAAAAACACCTTATCCAACCATTTAGAAGTTACAATCGATGATAAGATATATGATGAGCTCCTAGAGCTTATAGAGAAGGAGAACTGACGATCCATGAACTCTTCAAAATGGATGTCATTACTTGGCCTGGCCAATCGAGCGCGGAAAATTATATCAGGTGAGGAGCTTTCCGTGAAGGAGATTCGGAGCGGAAAAGCAAAACTTATATTATTATCGGCAGACGCATCTGCAAATACAACAAAAAAAATTACGGATAAATGTCATTCGTACCAAGTTCCATATAAAGTTGTGGAAGATCGTTTTGTACTTGGAAAAGCAATTGGGAAAGAAGCCCGCGTTGTTGTAGCTGTATTGGATAATGGGTTTGCGAAGAAACTGGTTACGTTGCTCGATTAAATCTAGCGGGGGTGAAAGAATGAGTAAAACACGTGTATATGAATATGCCAAAAAATTCAACATCTCAAGTAAAGATGTTATTACAAAACTAAAAGAAATGAATGTAGAGGTTTCTAACCATATGGCGACAATTGAAGAAGCAGAGATTGCCAAGCTCGACGCGATCTATAATAAAAAAGAAAGCAAAGAGACGCAAAAGCAGGCAAAGCCTGGAGAGCAACGCCAAAACGGTAACCCAAAGCAAGCAAGTCAGCCACAAAAACCACAAATCCAGCCAAAAGCTTCAGCAAAAGCATATGAAGATGAAGACGATAAAGTAGTTGTGCCTGCAAAAGTGAAAGTGGCTCCTCCTAAAGTCAAAGAAGGAAAAAAACAGGATCAAGAATTTCAATCAAAAGAAAATAAAGCATTCAATAAAGGAAAAGCTAAAACTAGGCCTGGACAGCAAAACCGAAATCACAATAATAATAAAAAGCCGCATGCCCAGGTACAGCAACAGCAGCAGCCACAAAAGAAAAAAGAGAGGGAACTTCCTTCAAAAATCACATTTAGTGAATCTTTAACAGTTGCTGAGCTTGGAAAAAAATTACATCGCGAGCCATCAGAAATCATTAAGAAGCTATTCTTACTTGGTGTCATGGCAACGATCAATCAAGATTTAGATAAAGATGCCATTGAATTAATTGCCGGCGAGTATGGTGTTGCGGTTGAGGAAGAAATTAAAATCGATGCAACCGACCTAGAGGTTTATTTTACAGAAGATGCACCAGAAGAACTTGTTGAAAGACCTTCTGTTGTGACAATTATGGGTCACGTTGACCATGGTAAAACCACATTGCTTGACTCTATTCGAAATACAAAAGTGACAGAAGGCGAAGCCGGCGGAATCACTCAGCATATCGGTGCCTATCAGGTTGTTGAAAATGGTAAGAAAATTACCTTCTTGGATACTCCAGGACACGCAGCCTTTACGACAATGCGTGCACGCGGTGCCAAAATCACTGATATTACAATCCTTGTTGTCGCTGCAGATGACGGTGTTATGCCGCAAACAATTGAAGCAATCAATCATGCCAAAGCTGCAGAGGTTCCAATTATTGTTGCTGTAAATAAAATGGATAAAGAAGCAGCAAATGCTGACCGTGTCATGCAAGAGTTGACTGAACATGGATTAGTTGCCGAAGCATGGGG
>JAUZQA010000711.1 GCA_030705665.1 Bacillota bacterium | reverse complement strand
TTTCTATATATTTTTTAAACTCTTTCACGATATAGTTTTTAAAAAGGTACTTCACAACTATGAAGAAATGGTGAATTAAATAAACCTACTGGGTTTCTCCATAAATTCTGCATAACCTTAGATTACAATTAAAGTATAATTTTTAGGAGGTGCAGTTATGATAGGTCATGCCTTAGCTCAATGTATTACAATGTGTAATATGCACGGACAAGAATTAGCGAATTGTATTTTATTGATGTTAGGTATAAACTAAAATTCTTTAAGACTTGTGGTGCTACTGATCACGAGTCTTTTTATTATGTTTCGGCTAACCTGCTTTATTTCTCATTAAGATTTGTATCATTCTATAAAAAAATATCATTGATTATATAAATTGTAGTATTTATAATAAAAACCCATCCAGCAACTGCAAACAATTAAGTAGATTGGAAAGGAGTAAAAAATATTGTACCCAGTATAATGATAAACACGAACTAATTGAGCACAGTATTCCAATCCTATGTAAATACAACTCCATAGAAGAATGTAAATTGACTTTGGAATTATCTTGAACAAATCATATATGTAAAAAAATAAATAACTAACGAACCCAAACATTAAATATGAAAGAAAATCAAATAACTCCAATGAAGATTTATCGTTTACATCATAAAAACTAACGGGTTGTACACTTATAGAATGGTCGAATAAAACTCCTGTAAATATTCCACATACAATAAATACAATAGTAATTTTCCTTGAAAATCGTTTTGGCAGCAACACAAAAGTAAATACTCCAACAATTAAACTAATAAGAATTGCCCATTCATTTGAGTTGAAATGATTGTCATACACATTCAATTTTCACTCACATCTTTTCCGTCAACGTTTCTAATAAACCAAGCCATAAGACTTGAAAATAGCGCAAAGATGCTAAATAAAACCAGAGTATAAATAACGTTCCAATTATGTGTACAAAGGATTCCAAGCTTACTTAACAGCGCTTGCATCAATAAAAAGCTTAAGATGATAGTAAAAATGATAATCCACTTTAAATATTTCCAAGAATACATCAATATATTTGCTGTGATAACAAAAACAAGAGGAACCATAAAAAAACGTAATACTAAATCTGCGAACGCTTTCTCAACATTATGATTCACTTCAATCCAATTAAGATTAGTGTTAAGAATCGCAAAAATGATAATTTCGAAAATTGTATTGACAAAGTAAACGAATACCATTTCAATTTCGGACAATTTTTTAGAGATCAATGATAACACAATGATGACGAGCCAAGTGATAAATGTACATATTGCAAGTGACAAAATCAAACCTCCTAATCTCGCCCTGTCCCATAAAGAAGATTATCATTAGAATTTACATTTTAGCGTTATAAAATTCTTTAACAAGTTTTTTATCAAAAAATCCGTCCCCATAATTAAAGGTTAAAATGTAAACTTGAACAAAAGTGCCGGACATAAAATGTACATGCCAGCACTATTTGCTCCATACTATTTAACCGTTACTAACGTGTTAGCTCCATTTCCCAAAACCGTAGTCGGATTCACTCCGTTCCATTTCTGGACTTTGTTGTACTCTACTAGGTCTGGTGTCAGTGACTTCGCTAACAATTGGTTGGCAGCTGCTTCACCTTCTGCCTTAATTTTTGCTGCCTCTGCATCGGTTTGTGCATTTAGGATCCGCGTCTGATTTTCAATTTTTGCTTTATCCTGCTCTGCCTGTGCTTTTTTCACATTGAGTTCAGCGGTAGCAAGTGCCTGCTGGGACTGCTCCATTCCTTTTGGAGGCCCTACATGGGTAAATCCAAATGTTCCGATGCTGATGCCCACTTTTTCCAATTGAGCAGCTAATTCCACGTTGATTTTTTCCGTTACTTCCGCTTGCCCTGCCCCTTTGATGTCGTTCCAGGTATAGCGGTGGGTAATTTTATTCACGACATTTTTCATCGTCGGTTTGACAATCGAATCAGAAATGTATTCAATATCTTTACCGCCCACTGTTTGGTAAAGAGCGGGCGCATTTTTGATATTGATTTTCCAAGTAAGAGATGTATTAACAGGCAGTTCCTGCTGGTCACTTGTCCCGACACTCCATTGCTGGTTGTCTGTTCCGCCTTCTTTCAGATTGTCCGATAAAACTAGAGACTGCATATAGGTTGGGTATTCCTGGACCGCTACTCCCCAGCCAACCCAATGGATTCCCTGCCCAAGTTCAGTTACTTCACCGTTCATATGTTTGACGATCCCGACATTTCCGACGCCGATCCATTTGATTCCTGTGAAACTTGCTGCCAATACAAGAATTAAAGTTACCCCGGTGATGATGGCTCCCAG
>JAUZQA010000710.1 GCA_030705665.1 Bacillota bacterium | reverse complement strand
GTGATTTTTGCACTTTATCTATAGGAATCATTATCTGCATTCCTTTGATTAACATTTGTATCATGTAATACCTATGTTTCTCACCTAGAATTTCCTTTTCTTCTATTGCTTCAATAACACCGACACCTTGCATTGGATAAACAATGGTATCACCCACATGAAACATCAAAACACCTCCAAATTTGAATCCTTTTTAAGTATAACACACATGCTATTTTTTAACAAAATAAATATTATAACATTATTTAGTAATCGATATCAATATTTTTGTTATTAGAAATTAGTTTTTTTTGAGACTCCATATAATAACTCTAAATCACACAATCGTCTCGAGCTTCTTCAAGGTATCAGAATAAGAAAAAGCGGCCAAAATGGCAGCTGGATCTTCGACTCTTGCACCGCTCGTTTTCCTGGATTCTGTTCTAAGAAAAGATTTTCTTACCCTGAATTACTCCGAAAAAAAATAGAAATTTAAAGGAAAATACCTCCTTTATGTCGAATGTTATAGAGATAAAGGGGATGACCCAATGAATAAAGTTGGTTTATTAAAAAATCTACGCAACGTCAGTCAAGGTAATTTTTTTTCAACAGAGGTTCCAAAAGCTACAAAAGAAGATGAAAAAAACATTGAGGAATTGGTTAGAGAATTAGAAAGTGAAGGAAAAATCAAGATAAGAGAATGTGTACAGCGAGAATACTCAGTATATTTACATGGCATAATTAAGTATGCAGCAGAATAATCAGTTACCTTTTAATTCATTAATATGATTTCTGTAAGACTAAAAGAGATATGCTTCCCAGGGAGTCAACGACTTATTGAAACGGAAGAATTGGCACATGGAGGATTATACCTTTACAGAAATGTTGATGATTAGCAATTCTTCGTAAAAGCTTTCGTTCCAACAAGAACTGTCTAGCCTTTAACTCTTAGTATTGTGACCAATCTCATTTTAAGCGAAACAAAAGAATTAGGATATTCCATAAGTGTATGCTACACTTTGTTTACCATTTGATTTACTGTTTTCATGTCCCCTACTCATTCGTGAGTGGGGGTTTTTATTTTTAGGAAAATAAAAAATTTACTCTACTATAAGAGCCTGTTTTAAGGAATTGATCCAGTTCCATAAAAAGGAAGTGTACATAATGCTAACAGTTTTATTTTCATTTGGCCTTGTAGTTTGGATTGTTTTTATCCTTGATGCAGTAAGAGGTATGCGCCAATTGGATTCTCTTGAGGAGGAACCTCATCTTGCAAACGGTCCCGTCTTATCTGTCATCGTAGCGGCTCGAAATGAGGAAAAACAAATCAAAGCCAGTATCCTCAGCCAACTGACCCAAACCTATCCGCAGGTCGAGTGGATCCTCGTCAACGACCGCTCTACCGATCTTACTGGCAAAATGATGGATGAGCTACAAAAGGAAGATCCAAGAATTAAGGTTGTCCATATACTTGATTTACCTGAAGGATGGCTTGGTAAAAATCACGCCTTGTATACAGGTTCGAAGATGGCAATGGGAGAGCGGCTGTTGTTTACGGATGCAGATATTAAATACGAACCGGAGGCGTTCGCAAAAGCACTCCATTATTTTGAGAGACAGCAGCTCGATTTTTTAACGGCGGCACCAAATTTAAACGCACACGGTTTTTGGTTAAAATCCTTTATTGCTTTTTTTCTTTTGGGTTTTTCCTATTTCAAACGGCCTTGGATGGCCAATGATCCAAAATCGAAGATTGGAACGGGAATTGGTGCCTTTATTCTTGTAAAAAAGGAAGCTTATGATCATTTTGGGACACATGAAAGAGTTCGAATGCGGCCGGATGATGACCTACAGTTGGGAATGAAAATGAAAAAGGAAGGCTACAAACAAAGGATTGTTACCGCTCTTACGCTAATGGAGGTCGAATGGTACGGAAGTTTAAAAGAAGCCTTTATTGGTCTGGAAAAAAATACATTTGCCGGACTAAATTATCGAATCAGCATGGTGTTTTTTTCGCTCATTGGAATCTTTGTTGGCCATATTCTTCCCTTTATCACTATTTTTTCTGCAAACAAGAGCTTGGCTCTTTTGAGTTTTGGAAATATAGTAGGCAGCGGCATTCTCTATATACTAATTATTAGAAGAATGTCCCTTTTTTCACCTGCTTATTTTTTCGTTCTGCCGCTAACAGCATTCCTTTTTATTTATTCGATTTTACGCGCAAGCCTTCTTACCTTTAAACGCGGGGGCATCGTTTGGAGAGACACAACTTATAAATTAAGGGAACTAAAAGAAAAGCATCGGTAAAAATAAAGGATTTGTTAAGATTCATGTATTAATATAGCAATATCAAAACCCCCATAATTTGTTGAAAGCCC
>JAUZQA010000071.1 GCA_030705665.1 Bacillota bacterium | reverse complement strand
TTAGTGCTTTATCAAGATACAGATCACTTAGCGCAATGGACCTTTCAATTGCACCTGACTGCTTGATAAGAGTAATTATTTTTTCAATTTGTTCGGGTTTTATGTTTTGGTTTACTTTTTCAATCTCAGCACGGATTTTTTCATCCTCCATTGCATACAAGACTGGAGCTGTAATATTCCCCTGCAAAAGATCTCCGCCAGCAGGTTTTCCAAGGGTTTTTTCAGTTGAAGTAAAATCAAGAATGTCATCAATAATTTGATAGGACATTCCAACATAATAACCAAAGCGAAAAAGCTTTTTGTGAATGTCTTCTGGTGCCCCTGCCGCAATGGCACCCAACTGGCAGCTTGTCGCAATCAGCAGTGCTGTTTTTCGTTTGATCCTGCGAAAATAATCACGAAAGCTCTGATTAAAACGGTATTTATCTTTTATTTGCTCAATTTCACCAATGCAAACCTCAACAATCGTATTGGCCAGTATTTGATGGACAGCTGGCTGTTTTACTTTTGTGATGATTTCCAATGAAAGGGCTAAAATATAGTCCCCTGTGTACATCGCAACCTTATTGCCCCACTTTGTTTTTATTGCAGGTTTACCTCTGCGAAGTTCAGCATCATCAATAACATCATCGTGAACTAGTGAGGCCATATGAATTAATTCAAGGGCTACCGCGACATTTTTTAAAATTTCAATATCATAGTTTCCAAACTTTCCTGCAAGTAAAACAAAAACAGGACGAATTCTTTTTCCGCCGGCTTGCAATGTATATAACGATGCTTCTTTTAAAAGAAGAGAATTTGCTTGAATTTTATCTTCAAGCTCCTGCTCAATAATATCAATGTCCGAATTCAAAAATGAAGGCATCATTTTCAATTTCATTTGCTTTTTCATCCTGTCAACACTCATTCACTTAATTTTTTCGTCCGATATGAACCGCAGCCACTCCAAAATCGTATGGTTTATAATAAACATCGTTGAAGCCTGCTTTTTCAAACAAATTAGCAAGTTCCTTCATCCCTGGAAATGTACGGGCAGATTCCTGAAGCCACGAATATTCTTGATAACTCTTGGCAAACAGCTTTCCAAAAAGAGGCATAATAAAGCGAAAATAAAAGTAGTATAGCTGCTTGTAACCAAGCAAGGTAGGCTGCGAAGTTTCAAGACAAACTGCGATCCCTCCAGGCTTTAATACCCGGTACATTTCTTTTAAAACCTGCAGGTAATCTGGCACATTTCTTAAACCGAAACCAATTGTTACATAATCAAAACTATTGTCAGGAAAAGGAAGATCCATTGCATTTCCGTGAATTAATGTAACTTGGTTTAGTTTTAGGGAGTCAACTTTTTCACGTCCAACTTTGAGCATGTTTTTACTAAAGTCTAAACCTGTTACTTCACCAGATGGTCCAACCGCTTCTGCTAACGCAATTGTCCAATCCGCAGTTCCACAGCAAACATCAAGTGCTTTTGACCCGGGTTGAACGTTCATTTTTTTCATCGTGTCATTTCGCCATTTTATATGCTGCTGGAAACTAATTACCGAATTCATCTTATCATAATTCTCGGAAATTTTTTCAAAGACATGATGAACTCGTTCTTCTTTTGATTCTTGCATGGATCTTAACCTTCTTCCACAAATGTTTTGGCAATAGGCTGATGTTGGTTTAAAATCGAGATAATTCTTAATTCCAGTTGCTCACTTATACGTGGTAACTTTTGCAAACTGTTTTCAATTATTGTTTTCGAGAACTCAATGTACCGATCACATATAACGAATAAGTAGTTTTGCTGTTCACTTGACAAGTCCTTCATTTTTGATTCACTTTTTGCGAATACGATTTTTTTCATTGCTTCGAATAGTTGTGAACAGCCGGTTTGGCTATATCGATTTTTTTCACTGAGAAGCCTTTTAACTAATAGTATATTGGATACAATTTCATACCAAACATGGACCTGAAAATAGTCAATAATTTTGGTAATCAATGAACTTTCAATAGTTTTTATACTTGCCATAAGTTTTTCAATACCGTCAAACTCCTGTTGGAAAACGGATATTTTATGTTCGTTAACTTCCTTTATCCCTCCAGCTAAGACATTGATCATAAAAATATCTTCACTGTCTGCAAGAAGCTTATAATATAAACCGCTGTAATAATCCCCAGCAAGAACCGTTAATTGCCGGCTCGTAATTTGAGGATTTCCATTGATTTTTTCGTTTGAAATTTGCTCATGGGTATCAAGGGCAATCTGAATTAACATCGTTGCTAAGGCATAATTTTCCCTTTGTTTATCAGACAATTCAAGCTGGTCCATTATCGAAATAAGTAAAAGGAGTTTGTCCTCGTCAATGTATGGTGTTTTAATGAATTTCATTAAGTATGGATGCAGAACTTTTTGTTCTATCCGCCCCTTAACTTCTGATAACCTTTGGCACATGTCCTGCAATCTAATCACCCTTGCTTCCCCTGAAGTAATATATTAATAATGTCATTTTAGTACATTATTACTTTTCCCATTTATAAAATAAGGCAGTCACAATTATAACATAAAAGAAAACCGCTGAGGATAACTTCACAAAATAACAACAATTAATAAGAGCATATCATAACAAACGATCTTTAATCTAATGATTGTAAGATAAACAGCCTTTACGTATTATTTATTTTTTTACTTCACTTTCAATTTCACCAAAACAAGTTAAAATCCTGGCATTTCCCCTAATTTTAATGGCAGATGTGTGCTCAGTAAATTGGGCAATCATGACTTCGCCTTGATCTAACTTTTCAGAATGATGAAATCTTGTATCTGTTCCTCTTGTTAATCCAATTACACTTACACCATCATCAAGCGCCTTTATTACAACATAATCATTATTTTGCGTATTGTTAATTTCCATGTTATCACCCCAAAATCAAATAGGTAAATAGCGAAAAATGTATTTACATTTTAATAAGTTTTAAAACTTCTGAACGTGCTTCAGCATCTTTTTTATACACGCCGCGTACAGCAGTCGTTACGGTTTTGGAGCCTGGCTTCTTTACCCCTCGCATCGTCATACACATATGTTCTGCTTCTACTACTACCATTACTCCCTGCGGCTCTAATTTTTCCATAATAGCATCTGCAACTGTGGAAGTAATCCGTTCTTGCAATTGCGGTCTTTTCGCAACAGCTTCTACAGCCCTTGCTAATTTACTCAAACCAGTTACTCGTCCATTTTGGGGTATATAGGCTACATGTGCTTTCCCAAAGAATGGGACTAAATGATGTTCGCACATCGAATAAAATGGAATATCCTTTACGAGTACTACCTCATCATGGTCTTCACTAAAAATAGTATCAAAATATTGTTTTGGATCGTCGTTTAAACCACTGAATACTTCCTCATACATCTTTGCAACCCGCTTTGGTGTGTCGAGCAGGCCTTCACGATTTGGGTCTTCACCGATCGCCTCTAATATTAAACGTACCGCTTCTTCAATTTGGGTACCGTTTACTTCTGTCATGGTCTTTCCTCCTAATGTATATCTGTCTAATTTAACAATTAAGTATAAATGACAAATACATCTTAGCATATCCGCTTTAAAGCAAGCAAAACCAAAGACTTTTTGGCATGGCTGGAAAGAGGCTGAAGATGAAGAAATATGTACTAAAGAACTTGGTCATATAAAAAAAGTCATGGACATGTCCATGACCTTTTTTATCATTTTGCTTCAAACTATGTAATTATTTAACTGCATCTTTCAACGCTTTGCCTGGTTTGAAAGCAGGTACTTTGCTTGCGCCAATTTCGATTTCCTCACCTGTTTGAGGATTACGTCCTTTACGCGCAGCACGCTCACGTACTTCAAAGTTACCAAATCCAATTAATTGGACTTTATCACCATTTTTTAAAGCATCTAAAATTGAATCAAAAACAGCATCAACTGCTTTTGTAGCATCCTTTTTAGAAAGTTCGCTTGCTTCTGCTACTGCATTAATTAGTTCTGTCTTGTTCATGCCATTCACCTCCTCCCAAAAATTTAATCAACTTAGTAGAAAGATTCCTTATCTACATTTCTAAACAATTTTTCTTATTTCTATACGTCATACTGCTAAAAATAAGGCTTTTGGCGGTAATTCTGTTAAAAGATTATCATAATCAAAACAGCTTAGCAAGAAGATTTCATGAAATAATGGTAATCTTTTCTTTGAGAGCTACAGATTTGTAAAATCTTAGCCTAATTTGGATAAATGCGGAAGCACCAACGGTTTGCTCATGAAAAGCTTTCTATTTTTTCACCATTGAAGAAAAATAAAAAAAGACCCCTAATTGGAGTCTTTGCCATTATAGAATAATAGCGATTAATCCACCAGATCCTTCATTGATAATTCGCTCAAGGGTTTCTTTTAATTTGTACCTTGCATTTTCCGGCATTAATGACAGCTTCGCCTGGATCCCCTCACGAACAATCGAGCTTAAACTGCGGCCAAAAATATCTGAATTCCAGATAGACAATGGATCTTCCTCAAAATCCTGCATTAAATAGCGGACAAGTTCTTCACTTTGTTTCTCTGTGCCAATAATCGGTGCGAATTCTGACTCTACATCAACTTTAATCATATGAATAGACGGTGCGACTGCTCGGAGGCGAACACCAAATCGTGCTCCCTGGCGAATGATTTCTGGCTCTTCTAGACTCATATCTGCTAAGGAAGGCGAAGCAATTCCGTAGCCCGTTTGTTTTACCATTTTTAAAGCATCTGAAATTTGATCGTACTCAGCCTTTGCATGGGCAAAATCCTGCATTAATTCAAGGAGATGATCTTTTCCTCGAATTTCAACGCCAACAATCTCTTTTAGGATTTCATCATATAATTCATCTGGCGCAAACAAATCAATTTCAGCAACCCCTTGCCCCATTTCAATTCCTGCAAGGCCGGCATTTTCAATAAATTCGAAATCACTAAAACTTTGGACAACCCTGTCAACATCTCTTAATCTTTTAATATCTTTAACTGTATCCTTAACAGCTTCTTGATAACTTTCACGAAGCCAGTGATTTTCCCTTAAAACCATTACCCAGCTTGGGAGATTTACATTCACTTCAAGTACCGGAAATTCAAACAATGCTTCCCGCATCACATTTAGCACGTCACTTTCCCTCATGCTCTCAACACTCATCGAAATGACAGGGATGTCGTATTTCTCCACGAGACTTGCCCTAAGTGACTCTGTATTTGGATGATGCGGCTGGGCACTATTCACAACCATTATAAATGGTTTACCAACCTCTTTTAATTCTGCAATAACCCTTTCTTCTGCTTCAAGATAGTTACTTCGGGGTATTTCACCAATCGTTCCATCAGTCGTGATTACCACACCGATTGTTGAATGCTCTTGAATTACTTTTCTGGTTCCAATCTCTGCTGCTTCGTGGAATGGGATTGGTTCTTCATACCAAGGCGTATTGATCATTCTTGGCCCATTTTCATCCTCATATCCCTTAGCTCCAGGGACAGTGTATCCAACACAATCAACCAAGCGGATATTTACATCTAATCCCTCATCAACATGGATGGTTGTTGCTTGGTTTGGTACGAATTTAGGCTCTGTGGTCATAATTGTTTTACCAGCAGCACTTTGCGGAAGTTCATCTTGAGTTCTAGTTCGGTCTGCTTCATTCGCAATATTCGGCAGGACCACTAATTCCATGAATTTCTTTATGAATGTTGATTTGCCAGTTCTAACAGCACCTACTACACCTAAATAAATATCACCGCCAGTTCTTTCGGCAATATCTTTAAAAATATCTACCTTTTCCAAATGATCCCCTCCCGATCATAGAGTTAATGGGAAAATACTATCCTTTTAGGTATTTTTGGACATTATATGTTTATGACGTTGTCCTAAGTCGATATGACAGTTTTCAAAAATTATTTACCCCCTTATTAAAAAAGGACCTTTTTCCAATAATTTGTGTTTTTATTTCATGCATTTCAGGAATGAGGGGTTAAAAAAACCCTTCTCCTACAATATATTGCTAAGAGAAAGGGTTATGACTAATTCATTATTTACTATTGAAGCAGAGGTATTATTTTTTAATTAAAAAAATCGGTTCTTGTGTTTTAGGATCAACTGTGTAGGGCAATGAATAGGCAGGAACGAACATAGAATCACTTACCAGAAGCGGCCTAATATCTTCACCCGGTTTTATCGTTTCCTTTTGTTGTTTTAATGCCTGATATAAATCAGAACTGTAATCCACATATATTTCCGTATCCCCCGTAATCACAAACGGGAGATTATGCCCTGTATATGGACTAACAGCGTATGGAGGTTTTTCATAACCAATTTTTGTGAAATCCAAAGAAAAAACATTATTTGCCAGCACCTTTTTGTAAGGTGGATATCCGTTTGCCTTAATCCTCATTTTTATTTCCTGGATGGTTTCAGCAATTCTCAAATCAAATAATTTTACAGTTGGATTTGTTTGTTCATTAATAATGACATATTGAAAAATACCACCATTTTCAAACGCATTGCCTGGCGGCTCAGAAAGATATCTGGGTGTTAGTTTCTTAAAATCAATTGGATATTTTTGATAAACTGGAGTGTTTGCCTCTGTTGTTTTAATAGGCAAAAGGCCCCCATTATCTTTTCGATAAGAATCTACTGCCGCTTGTACAGATTGAATTTGATCCTTATAAGGAATTTGATTTTGAGAACGTTCCTGATTTGGATACATACAGCCTGATAAAAAAAAAGCGGCTAAAAGAATAATACTAAGCAAAATGTTTCGATTCATACAATCATCCTTTTTATTGTCGACTAAAGCAGAGCATCATGAAAAAAGAACTATGAAAATAACAATTCCAGATACAATCATAAGTATGTATGCAAAAATTGCAGTTATGATTTTTAGAACCCCTTTTAGTTTAAATCGGCTAATGTAAATGGTTATAATCGCTAGAAACATAAGTGCCATGCCGGCAATTGAAATCCACATTTTTAGCATTGCTGGTGACATTAAATACCCTCCCTTTTCCCAGAGGTTATTATAACACAGGTAATACACAGTTCTAAAATTTCAGTTTATAGGACAAAATATTAAAAAAGACTGAAAGAAAAGAGGGGCGAGACTCTTTCTTCAGTCAGATGACTACTATACAACCCATACACCCATTTTACAAAGTTGCTTTCGTTGCATTGTATGCAATTTCATAGAAATACGTTTCCTCAAAAAGACGCTTTTTAAATATTTTAATCTTTCTACTCTTCTTCATTATACCGTTCCCCTAGAATGTTGATGAGGTCATTCATTTCATTTGTCTTCCCTCGCGCCATTAGCGAATCAACAGCTTCTTTTGGGTTAAAGCCTTTAAACAAAACATTATAAAGTGCATGTGTAATCGGCATCGATACTTGAAATTTTTCAGCTAGCTGATATGCGGCCTTAGTGGTTCTAACTCCTTCAACTACCATCCCCATATTCGTTAAGACATCATCAAGCGAATGCCCCTTACCAAGTAAATTACCAGCTCTCCAGTTTCTAGAGTGCACACTCGTGCATGTGACAATTAAATCTCCGATTCCAGTTAGTCCAGAGAAAGTTAACGGGTTAGCCCCCATTTTAGTCCCTAATCTGGCAATTTCCGCTAATCCCCGTGTTATTAGAGCTGCTTTTGCGTTATCACCATAACCTAGTCCATCAGCAATTCCGGCTGCTAAGGCAATAATGTTTTTTAAGGCCCCGCCAATTTCCACACCTACAATATCGGGATTGGTGTAAACACGAAAGTTTTGATTAATGAACAAATCTTGGATTTTTTCAGCTGCCTCCATGTTCTCAGAACTTACAGTTACGGTCGTTGGATGACGCAGGCTTACTTCCTCTGCATGGCTTGGCCCAGAAAGAACCACGATATCCTCTAAAAGCTCCTCAGGCATTTCCTTTTTAATTACTTCAGAAATCCTCAGTAATGTATCTGGTTCAATGCCCTTACTAACATGAACAATTGTGAGAGGTGTTTTTTGGATAACGCTTATTTTTCTAATTACCTCTCGAATCGCCTTTGTTGGCACTGCTAAAATAATCTTTTCTATACCCGCTAACGCTTCGGAAAGTTCTGCATACCCAATAATGTTTTCGGGAAGAATTACATCTGGCAAATACTTTTTATTGGTATGCCATTCATTAATTTCCTTTACTTGACCCTCATTATGGCTCCATAAACGAACCACGTGACCATTGTCGGCTAAAACCATTGCAAGCGCTGTTCCCCAGCTTCCTGCTCCGATGACAGCCAAATTATTGGTGTTCCCCTGCATATAATCACGACCTTCAAATTATTTTCTTTCTCTAGCGAAGATTTTAATAGGCGTTCCTTCAAACCCAAAAGCATCGCGGATTCGATTTTCCAGAAAACGTTCATAGGAGAAATGTAATAATTCCGGTTCATTTACGAAAATAACAAAGGTAGGCGGCTTTACTGAAACTTGTGTTGCATAATAAATCTTTAATCGTTTTCCTTTATCAGTAGGAGTTGGATTCATCGCAACAGCATCCATGATGATATCATTTAAAACGCTTGTATCAACTCGCATGGAGTGATTTTCACTCGCTAAATTAATCATTGGTAGTAAAGTATGAATCCTCTTCTTTGTTTTCGCCGATAAAAAAACAATTGGTGCATAATCCAGATATAAAAAATGGTCTCTAACCTTTTGTTCAAATTCCTTCATTGTTTTTTCATCTTTTTCGACGGCATCCCATTTATTTACGACAATCACTATTGCTCGTCCTGCTTCATGGGCATAGCCAGCAATTTTCTTATCATGTTCAATGATCCCTTCCTCGGCATTTAATACCACTAGGACCACATCAGAACGGTCTATAGCACTTAATGCCCTCAATACACTATACTTTTCGGTAGTTTCATACACCTTGCCTCTTTTTCGCATACCTGCAGTATCGATAATGACATATCTTTGACCGTTATAGGTGTAGATCGAGTCAATGGCATCTCTTGTTGTCCCAGCAATATTACTGACAATAACTCTTTCTTCGCCAAGAATGGCATTAACCAATGAGGATTTTCCAACATTGGGACGACCGATTAAAGAAAATTTAATCATATCTTCGTCGTATTCTTGCTTATTATTCTTCGGAAAGTGCTTTGCAGCCTCATCCAATAAATCTCCCAATCCTAAGCCATGAGAACCTGAAATCGGAATAGGTTCACCAAAACCAAGCGAATAAAAGTCATAGATTTGAGCGCGCATTTCTGGGTTATCGATTTTATTCACTGCTAAAACAACTGGTTTTTTTGATTTATATAAAATTTTTGCCACTTCTTCGTCAGCTGCTGTTACTCCTTCTCTGCCATTTGTTAAGAAAATAATAACGTCAGCTTCATCAATTGCCACTTCAGCCTGTTGACGAATTTGTTCTAAGAACGGTTCATCACCGAGATCTATACCACCTGTATCAATGATGTTGAAGTCATGTGTCAACCATTCGCCGGAGCTGTATATTCTATCGCGTGTAACTCCAGGAACATCTTCCACAATCGAAATTCTTTCGCCTACTATCCTGTTAAATATGGTTGACTTCCCTACATTCGGCCGTCCAACTATTGCAATAACGGGTTTCGCCATTATTTTTCACCCTTTCCATAATACTAAAGTATTTGTCTTTATCTTTAAAGGCTAATTCATGTACCAATTTATTTTGCTGAAAGTCAATCGTACAATTCCTGTAACGCAGGAAAGGAACCCTTATAATGGATAAGGGTTCAGCTTTTCTATCTTAACAAATGTTAGACCTTTACTGCAATGGTAAGGAAATGATACTTATGAAGATTTTTGCTTCCCTTTTTGACTTAAAGAAAAATTATTTTCAAAATAAAATCCGGCATTTTCAAGGATGCTCCAGCCCACCAAAAGGATAGAGGTAAGTGCAAACGCATCTAAATAGGAAAGCGTTCCAACGGAGTATGGAAAATCAAACTTTTTCAAAATATACGAATAAAGAATCTCCCCCTGCATTGTCCCGCTCGCGACCATTAGAAGCCGGTCTTTAAGTTTCTTTTGCAGCAATATCGAAAGGTAACATATAAAGATCCCCATCATCCAATCTTTATTAAAAATGATCCAGACTGGATCAGATATTTCGAACAAGTGAAAGGCTACGTAGGCAATGGTTACAATAAAGGAACAAATAAAAAAATAAGTGATTGTTTTTATTTTTTCTTTATAAGTAGACGCATATGAAATAAGGAGTAAGAAAAGCCCTCCGATATAGAGATCAAACCCCAAAAGTGTAAAATGATAATTTGCTAAAATAATTAATGTTAACATAAATGCAGATAATCTTAAGCGGTATGGGTTTTGTTTATTTAAAATAAATGTAAGAAAAATCCAATAACACCAACTAATCCAGTAGAACATTGAGCCATCCACCTTCTTCCGCCTCCTTCTTCTACCATTATTGGTACCTATCACTCATTTTCATACTTGATTGTATAATCTTTTGAGTATGTATCATCTTAAAACGTAAGGAGGTGGGAAGGATGGGAAGAGATCGCCAAGAAAAAAAGCTTAAAGCAAGTAAAAGGGTTGAATCTGATCGAGATCAAGCACTTCATTACCCCGGATCGGCAAAGATGCAAAGCCCAGAAGAAGCTAGATCATTAAATGACGGAAAATATTCTTAAGATTAAAAACTAAAAGACAAACTCCTCAACTTCAATGTTGTGCAAACGAAATTCGCAGCTTTACATGGTGTTGTTTGAGGAGTTTGCCCCCTTAATTCTTCCCCTTATTTAATTGAACGCCTGCTAAATTTAGTTGTATCTATACCCCTTTGTTTTAACCAATGTTCGCTTTCCCCTGATAAAATTAATGGAACCTTTTTAAGCTCTGTAACGTTTTTTGCTCCCAAGGCTGTCATGATAGTTTTTATTTCCTTATGAATCGTCTCAATCTTTTTGATTAAAGCTTCGATTCCTTGCTCTTGAAGTATTTTTAAAAAATAACCTGCTACGCCCATTGCATCTGCTCCAATAGCAATTCCTTTTACAATATCCAAGCTTGTTTGTATTCCGCCAGACCCAATTACAAAGATATTGGTATCAGCTGATGCTTCAATTATTGATATTGCCGTTGGAATACCCCATTGATTAAAAAAGGAAAAGGCGTCATCTCTGCGCTTATTTTCAATTCTAGCAAAATTAGTCCCGCCAAAACCTCCGACATCTACAAGTGAGACTCCAACAGAAGAAAGTGCTGCGATGGTTTCACGGCTCATCCCAAAGCCCACTTCTTTTACAATCACAGGAACTTTCACGCTGTTTAAAATGGTTTCAACTCTTTTGAGAACCCCGGAAAATTCACGATCCCCTTCAGGCATTGTCAGTTCTTGAACTACGTTTAAGTGAATTTGTAAAGCATCCGCCGCAATCATGTCGATTGCCGTCAGTGCTTGATCAGGCGTGGCTTCACTGCCAATGTTTGCGATAACAACGCCTTTTGGATTTTGTTTTCTGACAATTTCGTAAGTGTATCGTTCACTAGGATCCTTAATGGCTGACATTTGCGAACCTACTGCCATTGCAATGCCAGTTTCCTTCGCTACGATGGAAAGATCCCTATTGATATGTAACGTTTTTTCACCGCCGCCACCTGTCATAGCATTGATAAAAATTGGCGAACTTAAAGAAAGTCCGCCAAATGAATGCTCTAACCTAACGTCATTTACATTTATATTCGGTAAGCTTTGGTGTATTAAATGA
>JAUZQA010000709.1 GCA_030705665.1 Bacillota bacterium | reverse complement strand
GCTCTTTCCTTGTCACCAATTCGTTGGGGATGAAAAATACAGCATGGGAAATATCTGGGATGGAATCACCAAACCAGAGATGCAATCCCAATTTAAAGAGATCAACTGCTACTCGAAGGTGGAATGCCAGGATTGTTGGGCGAAACTCTACTGCAGCGGTGGTTGCCCTGCAAACGCGCTGCACGCAACGGGCTCTCTCAAGGGAACTTACGCTTTCAGTTGCGACATCTTTCGCAAGAGAATCGAATGTTCCATGATGGTAAAGGTAGCTCAATCCATCAGAGCTATGAACGACCAATTCAAGTGAACAAGTAGAACCGTTACCGAAGATGCCTCACATAAACCATTTTTGATTGAAAAATAAGTAGCTCAGTCCAATTGAACTGAGCTACTTTGCATTTACCATAACCAAAATCATACATAACACTTCTATTTTTGTAAAAAATAAGATGAAATCAATTTATATGATTGGTGGTAAATGAATGGAAACGCATTTTTTAATTGAGGTTGAAAAGTTAGCTGCGAAAAAATTTAAAATCTTTAAGAAAAGTCTTTTCCGATACATTCTTAGAGCAATGCTTGCCAGTATGTTTATCGGGTTCGGTGTCATCGTTGCTTTTAAATCAGGGAACTTTTTTTATACGGTGCATTCCCCATTGACCTATCCTATGGCTGCCATAACCTTTGGAGCAGCAATTATTTTAATTGCCTATGGAGGGGGAGATTTATTTACAGGAAATACCTTTTACTACACCTATGCAGCACTCCGAAAAAAAATGGCCTGGATCGATGTTTCGAAATTATGGGTGTTTAGTTATATCGGGAATATGCTAGGTGCTGCCGCTTTTGCCTTGCTCATCTTTTTAACCGGTCTTTTTGCAGAGACAACCGTAAATGGCTTTTTAATAAGTGTTGTAGAAAAGAAAATGGAAACACCAACGCTAGAGCTGTTTTTTCGGGCCATCCTTTGTAACTGGCTGGTCTGTCTCGCCTTTTTCATTCCCATGGGCCTAAAAGGGGATGGACCGAAAATGTTTTCGATGATGTTATTCGTGTTTTGCTTCTTTGTTTCAGGGTATGAACACAGCATTGCCAATATGTGTACCTTTGCCATTGCTTTAGTCATACCCCATCCTGAAACCATTTCAATCGCTGGTGTCATACATAACCTGATCCCGGTGACGTTGGGAAATCTGGTTGGAGGCGTTGGGATGATGGGCTTCATGTATTATCATGCGAATAAGCCCTTTTTTGATGAAATTGATAATAAAAGTGAGTAACACATCCCACGCCCCTGGACTTAATGATTTCTATGAACGAATGGGTGCCTTCTCGGCCCCCTTCTTCTTCCTGAACCTGTCCTGATTGCTTGAAAAAGCGTTATAAGTCCGCCAACAATCATCAATGAAGTACCAAATAAAGTGTGCTGGTTAAAGAATTGCGAACCGGCGATTAACAGGCCAGTCCCAAAGATCGCGAAAACAATCCTTCTCGTCTGATAGCTTTGCAAATCCGCCAAATTCTTTTCAAATGATTTTGGCGGAGATATTCGAATTTCGCCTGATTCAAATTGATCAATGAGATGAACGGCTTTTCTGAATGCAGGAATCACATTCAAGAATGTATTTTTCACCTGATCCAAAACCTTTTCTTTCGTTGGACTAGCCTCCTGACTGCCCATCATCTCCTCCACATAAGGCTTTGTCAGAGCAATTAGGTCAAAGTCAGGATCCAAACCATTGCAAATACTAAAGACTGTCATAATAGCCTTGCCCAAAAAGGTTGTCTGTGATGGGATTTGAAATGGCTGCTGGTATAAAAATTCACGCAGTTCTTCAAGGAAAGCCTCATTTTGAATTTTTTTAACGTTAAATTCTCCGTCTGAAAAACTAGAAAGAATCACTTTCACATTTTTGGTAAGAGCGGCTTTATCCGTTTGCTTCCTTAAGAAACCAAGATCGTCAAGAGCTGCAACGATTCCTCCTGGGTCTTTCAAATAAATAGAAAGCGATAGTTTAACGATATTTTCCTTCATTTGGTCAGACACCATGCCAACCATGCCAAAATCGATATAAACTAATGTTCCATCGTTTTTTACCAGCAAGTTTCCCGGATGTGGGTCAGCATGGAAAAAACCGTCCTCCATCAATTGCTTTAAATAAGTCAAGTAAAGGACTTTTGCCAGCTTCTTCTTATTGACCTTCCCTTCAAGCCTGTTAATTTCGTTTATTTTTACGCCTTCAACAAACTCCATAACAAGCACATTGCTCGTTGAAAACTCTTCATATAAATGGGGAACTGAAACACCTGGAAAATCCGCAAAAAGATCGCGAAAGGTCTCTAGATTTTTTGCTTCTTT
>JAUZQA010000708.1 GCA_030705665.1 Bacillota bacterium | reverse complement strand
CATAAGCTTTATCATAGCCCTCTCTGATAGGAATTAACTTATGCTTATTTAATTCTTCCATTAAAGGGAAGTTTTGATATGACTCAAGATATTGAGGAATAAAAACTTGGCGGGATAATTTCAACTCATACAAAGAATTTACCTTAAAAAACGTAATATAATAACACTGGTTCGTATCATCCACAGTAAAGAAAGAAGACTTTTGGCTCTTTTCTGCAGAATTAACATAATCAAAAAACCTATTTTCTCTATCAAATGAGAAATCATTATGATTTTTAATCGTATAATCCATCAAACATTCTGGCTTATGTACTTTTACTCCCAAATGTATGTATATCTCATCAAATTGATTGCTCAGTTTAATCACTCCATTTTAATTTGGAATGTCTTTATGAAATAATCGAGCGGTCGATTATTTTTTTAATTTACCCCTAACAAATAAGAGATAAACAGTAGCATCAAAAATTGATAAAATTGTTAAAAAAAAAACTGCCTTATTGGCAGCATAAAAATTTTCAAAAAAGTTTTAAATTGAAGCTTTTGCTTTTGACTGATTTAAACGTTGTTGTGGAGTTATCTTCTGGATCATTTGTGAGGTATAAATCGCTATGGCAATCCAAATGCAGCTAAAACTAATCAAGTCGATCTCACTAAAACTTTCATGATACAAAAATAGACCTAATATAAGCGTAATGGTAGGTGCTAAATATTGGAAGAATCCCATTATCGATAATGGTAACCGTTTTGCCGCTTCCGCAAACCATAGCAATGGCAAGGCTGTTGCAATTCCGGCTAGTAGGAGTGCTATCATTTGCCACCAAGATAGAACGAACCAAGCTTTCCCACCGTGTTGGAAAATTAACAAATAAAGCAAGGCGAGCGGAAAAACAACAATTGTTTCAAGCGTCAAACCTGCTAATGGTTCTGCTTGGATTTTCTTCTTCGCTAAACCATATAATCCAAATGTAATAGCCAGTGAGAGTGCAATCCAAGGAAATTGGCCATAGTTAATCGTAAGAATGAGAACACCGATTAAGGCTACTCCCATTGCTCCCCATTGCAATGGTTTTAAACGTTCCCCCAAAAAGAAAACACCTAGCAGTACACTTACGAGCGGATTGATATAATATCCAAGACTTGCTTCTATCATATGTCCATTGTTCACCGCCCAAATGTAAATGGTCCAGTTTGAAGCAATGAGGAGTGAACTTATGATAATTCTGATCCTGCTATTCCAATTGGGTACTGCTTTTTTGATAGAATTCCATTTCTTAGAAGCCAGCACAAGTATTACAACAAAAACTACTGACCAGATAATCCGTTGCGATAGGATCTCCCAAGCACTGATTTTCGAGAAGATCTTCCAATAAATCGGCAGTAGCCCCCATGCTGTGTAAGCCACAATCGCGTACCAATATCCTTGATTCATTCCTTTGTCCTTCTTTCCATTAGAGTAGTTTCAAAAGTTGCATATATAAAAAGTGAGATTAAGGCCATAAACAAACAAATTTAGATACAACTAACTTTGATTGGTACCTTTTTTTCTACGTCTAAAAGGCGAGCAAATCGTTTTTTGCTCGCCAAAATCACAAAGGTTAATATAATACTCGAATGTTCATATGTCAAATAAAAATATTCAGCACCGTAATAAAACTATCTTTCTATGTATAATTACAAAAAAGATAGTTTTATTGGAACGAGACTTTTTTTCTACTGCTTTTTTATAGGAGTAACCACTGCAAATAAACTTTCTGCTGGATCAGTTACATTAAACTCAATGATCTTAAATCCATTCTCCCCGTTCTTAAACTCGTTTTTACTCGTTGATTGTAATTGAATGCTTTCCATTGTTTTTTCTTCCTCCTATCAAATACTCACAGAAAGCAATATATGATCGTTTTTAAAATATGTGCATGACATTTTTAAAATTCCCCATTATGCTGTCCTTTCCCAATTGAGTATAATTGGGTTTCCCCTTGAATAAGATAAGGAAAATTGTATAATTTCGGATATCGAAATATTTTCCCCATCTACTTAGATTTAACATTGACGTATGGAAGATAAAACAGGTACGATAGGAAAATATGAATATACAAAGAAAGGCGAGGAAAAATTGAATACACCAAGTGGAAAAAAACGAATACAACTTGCTTTACTTTTAGGATCTCTTGGACTTTTAGGACCTTTTACAATCGATACCTATTTACCATCCTTTCCAACGATTGTAAAAGATTTTCATACTACTGCATCACTCGTACAAATTAGTTTAACTGCCTGTTTATTAGGTCTGGGTTCAGGACAATTATTTATTGGGCCTTAAGCGATGTCAAAGGCCGTCGGAAACCTCTGCTAGTTTTTCTTGT
>JAUZQA010000707.1 GCA_030705665.1 Bacillota bacterium | reverse complement strand
GTTAAAAAAACAGGTGATTGAATGGATTAATCAAAAGATAAGTGAGATCGAACGTAAGAAGGACGAATATGATCAGATTCTTGAAACTCTTAACTGGATGTTGGAATACAGGTTGGCATTGAAGAATGACCCGCAAAAAGCTACAAAGTATCATTTGCATATAAAAATCTATTAGATAATCATTTACTTATATATAACTTTCAAAAGCATATGCAGTGTCATTTTCATTATTTATAAGAAAAGAAGCCTCTCAATCGAGGCTTCTTTTCTTGGAATAATTTATTGAAGGGATACTAAAGTCATTACGTTACCCCTGTTCCCTTCAAGTGTTAGGGTTACGTTTTCTCCTTGATGATTAAATAATTCGTTGATCATATTCCCCGATGCTTTTGCGGCATATGTAGCACCATTTGACGTGATAAAACGGAAGGTTCCTTGAGGGTCCACCCCTGACAATTGAGCTGTTACCTGAATTTGATTTTTAGCAGAAGCAGCGCGAGAAATGGGAGGAATCTTGATGATTTGTCCAATTTTCAACTTTGATGAGTCAACTCCTGGATTGAGTTCTTGTATCGATTAAACTGAGATACCGAATGTTTTTCCGATTTTCATAAAAGTATCCCCGCTTTTAATGGCATATGAATTTGTGTTTATCAATGTATCATTTTTTTTGCTTATTGGTTCATTTTTCGTTATATATTTTTCGCTAACAAACCCCGTTTTACCTTTGAATGTAATCTGAGTCCAACCATTAATGGAAGACGTCACAGTTACAGGATCATTTAATTTTAACGATCCGATTATAGAACTGCTCGTAGAAGCTGCTGCCCGAACGTTCAATGATGTTGCATTTACATACATAGTATCAGAGGTTTGGCTTGATACTGGCTCAGTTGCTTGTTTAAGTGCAAGATAATCAGCACTCACAAAACAAAGTCTTCCCTTAATCAGAATGCCAGCCCATCCATTTTCCACGAATGTGACCTTAACAACGTCACCTTTTTTATATTTACCAATGACACTACTTTTCGTGTTCGGCTCAGATCGAACATTAAGTACAGTGGCGGTAACAGTTTGATCCTGTACTTTCGGTAAGAGAATTTTCTTTCCATCAATAGATGATACCCCATTGGCAATTAATATTTCTTGTGCAGTTACACCATGTTCAGCAGCGATATTTTCAATGTTTTCGCCACCTTTAACTTGATAAGTGTATTCTTTAACAAATCCTGCACTTGAAGTGCTTGCAAACAAGCCAAAAACAATAGTAAAAATGCCAGTAACTATTAGTTTTTTCACAGCATTTTTTTGAATCCATTGGTGAACCTGCGAAACATATGTATTCCAATTTGCCCGAATCTGTTTTAAAACTCCTTTGATATCTAATACATGGCAAATATCAAAATGACTGATACTTTTATAATATTCATGTTTTTCAATCCTAGAAGTGAAAACCGGTTCACTTTTTGCCTGCTTGCTTTTTCCATGAGTCTCCTTTCTGCTCAAAATCAATTCTCCGTTTAAAACTAATTCTTGTGTCAAAATACCCTTTTCTCCTATTCCTATTATTTTTCTAGTAAGTAAGTTGTATCATTTCTGCTCCTGTATAAGATTCGAAGAGAAATCAAAAATTTCGTCCATATTTGTAAAAAAAAGTAGAAAATTGATGATTATGGACTTACTACCATATTCATAATGAAATTTCCCGACAAAGAATAAATGAATCGAACGGACCAAGATGTTACATTTTGTATTTGTTTTATCATTATTTTTCACAACAAAAAGACAGACCCCGTTTTTGGTCTGCCTTATTCCCTAATTTATTTGTTACGTTTCAGTACTACTATTAAAAAAACTGTTTTAGCTTCTATTTATCAATCGACAAGTTTAAAACATCTCAACATATACGCGGCAGCATAGTTCCAGATAGTCTTGTAAGTAATCGTTTTGATCCAAGCGGCGTTTCTAACAAAAGCTGTCCTTTTTCTTTATTAACAATCGATCCAATTAAAGCGGCATCCCTGCCCTCAGGGAATTCTCGCAATATATCGATTACTTTATTTTTTTCCTCAGCGGCAACAATAAGAATTGCTTTTCCTTCGTTGGCCAGATAAAGCGGATCAAAGCCCAGCAAATCACAAACACCATGTACTTCTTCTTTAATTGGAAGATCTGACTCCGTAATTTTCATTGTTAAGTGAAAATCCTCGGCGATTTCAACAAGAGTTGTAGCCAAACCTCCTCTTGTCGGATCTCTCATGATCCTTACCTTGCTTGTATTCTCTAATACTTTACCAAGCATTCCATTTAATGAAGCACAGTCACTTTTAACAGGACTATGTATGCCCAATTCATTTCTTGCGGTAAGAATG
>JAUZQA010000706.1 GCA_030705665.1 Bacillota bacterium | reverse complement strand
TCTTGTCAGGAACAATTTACACTATTAGTACCAGGATAAACTGTAAAATAACTATAAAATAAAAAAGCATTCAGGGAACTTGTCCCTTGAATGCTTTTTTATTTAGTGTGAATTTCCTGTATACGGCCAATCTGTCCATCAGTCAGCCTGACTTTTATACCGTGGGGATGTGAACTTGAATTGGTAAGAATATCTTTTACGATGCCCCTTGTAAGCTTTCCGGATTTTTGATCAGCTTTTAAAACAATGTCAACAGTCAGTCCAGGGAAAACGTCTTTCCGATTTTGCCCGTTCATTAGACACCCATTTTTCTGCGGGTATTGCTTGGTTTTTTCGTTTGCTGGCTTTTCATTTTCTTTGTTGTAAGATCGGCATTTGCTTTTCCTTTACCAGCGGATGTCTGGTTCTTTTTACTTTCAAGTTGTTGCTTCATTGCTTCTTGAAGACTTATTTTCTTTTTTGGAGTCTCAGATTGATTATTTTCTGTCATAGGAAATTGCTCCTTTTTGAATATGATAGTTAGTCTAGTATAATCTATTTCTGCTCATTTGTGAAAGCTTAACAATAAGGAAATGCTTGGAGCAGCCGTCCTAGTTCCTTCTTTTCGTCAACTGACAATATTTTTTCTGCTAATGGAAACAGCATTTTTTCTTCTTTAGCAAAGTGCTGTATTAAGGTGGCATGTGCTTGAACGGCGTATACAGTAATCCATGGTACATCATTTTCATCAATAGTGGAACCAGCCTTGTAAGCTTCAGTTAGAAAGTCCTGCAGATGCTGCTCAGCCTTTTTATGTTCGCGTTCCATCTCTTCAATTGTTTTGTCATTCTTTTTAAGGTGTCGGGACATCAATGGGAACAATCCTTCTTCCTCACGTTTGGAATGTGTCTTCAGTTTATCATTGAAAACTAAAATTTGCTGGTACAATTTACCGAACAATTGAACAACAGCAGGGCCAGAATCAAATTCTATCTCTTCAGTGATCTCATAGAAAAGATCCATATCCTTCCTGAGCTTCACATGCTCGCCCATTAACTGTTTTAGTGGAGAACATAAAACAATATTTGAAGTCTCCATCATCAAATTCCTCCTCACCCGTCCATCGCCATTCATCTGAAAAATCTTATATTAAATTATGAACTCGGTAGCATCCTATATATTCTTTTTTAAGAATACGGCAAAATTGTTGATAAAATTGTGATAAAAATCACATCAATAACCGTAGCAGATCTTAGAAAAATTTGCGGTTTGGGACGCAGGGCAGGAGAGTAGGAAAATTTTACATTTGTTTCTTGAGTTAAATTAATGTAATAAATCCCCTTCTAAGAAAAGAAGGGGGGTTATATACTACTTTGGATTAAACGGTTACTGCTAGTACCCTGTTTTTTCTTGAGTATCTAGTTCATTTTTGTGAATCAAATAATCCCTGTTCACAACTTCTGGCGGTTGTTCCATCCAGCCGTGGTCAATCATAATATTTGCTCCATCTTCAACATACAAAGATACATCTAATTGACACTTTGCATAAAGGGCGCCAATATCACGCCTTCCATCAAGAGAAAGGCCATTTGCATACTCTCTTATTTTCATTGAAAACATATCAATTTTATGAAATACCATTAATTTATCCGAAAATACCGGGGTAACGGATGGCGTAACCAAATGATCGATAAGGGAGGGAGAGGGAATATTATCTTCAGTTAACTTATTCGAAAGCATCTGAATATGTTTTTCATTGATTTTCTCACCTCGTGCAAGAAATCTTTTTACCCTTTCATTCCTGGCACCTTGTCTAAACCCAATAATTAATGCTTTGCTTGTCACATCATTGTTTATGTTTCCAAAAAGATGTGCGACCTCTAAACCGTGAAGCGTTCTGATGTCACCAAAAAAGCCGTTCAAAAAGCTCTGTTTTTTAACAAAATCAACTTTGGCAGGACTGGTGACAATAGGTGCATTCATTAATCTCCCTTTTGATTTTAAAACTTCATTAACATCCATCATTAATTGAGTGGTTTCGTGAAGGCAATTGACAAAAAAATCCCTTACATCTTTTCTTGTTACTAAAGGGATCGCGACGCTGTAAATACTCATTCCAGCTTTGCCTAAATATTGTAAATAATGGAGATAAAACTCGTCATAAAAAAGCCTTGGTGCATCTAAATCCACATCATCATCCGAGAAGGCAACAGGTATTGGAAAATCTGACTTGGCGAAAATCGACTTCATTGTATTTACGTAAGATTGACTCATCGCTAAACTTGTTTCTAACACTTTTTTAATTTCAACATCTTCCACATTTCTTAAGTAATAACTTAGGACGAGTGTCCCCATTGAATTTCCTAAATACGATGCCCAAAGCTTTCCCATTTC
>JAUZQA010000705.1 GCA_030705665.1 Bacillota bacterium | reverse complement strand
GCTTAAGCGTTATAAAAGATATTCCATCTATAACTGCGGAATATTTTATATGGTCGCTAGAAATATTCGACTTTGATTCTTCATGGGAAAATAACTGAAAATATCTTTCTTCATTAACTAGTTAATGTAGTTCTTTGTCGTCTGCAAAATTCGTAACAAACCTTAACCTCCTCTCTTTTTGATAGAAAAACGAAAGATTGGCAGTAATATATGTGGAATTCCAATTATCAAAATGTTTAGTTTATCTGTCAAATCAAATATACTACAAAATTTCAGAATTTTTTAATAAATTATTGAAGAATTTTCGGCAAATTTAGAGGTTTTAAATATATTATTGAATTAAATTTTGGAGGAATCTGTTGAAATACTATAATCAAATCACCAGGGTTCCCCCACTTTTTGTCGGTATAAATTTCCTATCACAGCACATGCTAAAAACATCAGGTAAATTATGGAGGATCCGATGGTCACTTTTATCTATTTTTTTTTCATGCTGTTAATTTTTGGTTTGATTTTTACCATTGACCTGTTCGTGTATCGTTCCACGTTTACAACAGAATTCTTTCATTTATATAAAACATCCGTTGGATCATGCAGGTGGATCATTATGCTAATGTGGTTAAGCGGTCTTTCCATGAGCATTTTGGCTGATGTTCGCCTTAAAAAGAAAAAATCAGCGAGTGGATCGCAATGACAAACAATAGAAAAGAAAACATATCATTATGGCAATTATTTATTTTAATTATCAATTTTGAATTAGGAAGTGCCATGGTGGTTAGTTTGGGGAACGAAGCCGAACAGGATGCATGGTTAGCTATTTTACTCGCAACTTTTTATGGAGTAGGTCTCGTATGGGCATATACGTTTCTTTTAAACAGGGAACCTGGGAAAACTCTATATGAAATCATAGAAAAGGCTTGTGGAAAAATATTTTCAAATGTTCTGAGCATTATGTACGTTCTTAACTTTTTTTATTTATCAGCCTGTGTTCTTCGTGACTTTGGGGAATTAATAACATCAGTCATCCTCCCTAACACGCCCCTTGAGATCATTTCATGGACGTTCATGATTTTAATAGTCTATATTTTGTATCTGGGTTTGGAAAATCCTGGACGGTTGAATAAATTGTTTACTCCCTATCTGATTCTATTTATTTTTGCCATTACAGTTCTGCTCATCATCAGTGGAGAATTCACATTCAACAATATTCAGCTTCAATTTAAAAACGGAGTTACTCCTGTAAGGCAAAGCCATTTTCCCACAATTAATGGGTTTTCCCTTTGGAAATATGTTTGTGTTTGCCATCATCATGACCTATACACGCAAATTTTCCTTTGCGGGTAAAGTTAGTATGGCTATGGGAATGCTAGTTGCCATTTTTTCCGTTATTACCTCTAAGAATTTTTCAGAATTGATGAAGGAAGGAAACAAAATCCTTCCTGCCCTCTTGGATCTCCCTTTTCAAATCGGAATTCCCGCGGTTATTCTTGGACTTGTTTGTTGGAAACAAAGAAAAGTAGAACACCTCCAAGGGGAGGGATAGTCATGAAGGAATTTATCTCATTATGGCAATTATTCGTATTGATCATCAATTTTGAATTGGGAAGTGCAGTAATTGTAGGATTAGGAAATGAAGCGAAACAAGATGCATGGTTAGCCATTTTGCTGACAACAATATATGGGGTATTTCTAGCATGGGGGTACAGTTTCTTAGTAAAAAAAGCACAGGGAAAAAATTTATATGAAATTATGGAATTCGTCCTGGGGAAAAAGATTTCATTCGTTCTTAACTTAGCATACGTAGTTTATTTTTTTTATATCACATCTCGGGTACTTAGGGATTTTGGTGAACTGATGACGTCTGCCATTTTACCAAACACACCGCTTGAAGTCATTTCCCTGACCTTTATGCTATTGATTGCTTATATAATGTATCTGGGCTTGGAAAACTTAGCACGATTAACTGAACTTTTCACACCCTATATTTTTTCATTCATTCTTATGGTATGGTTTTTGATTATCATCGGTGGTGTATTTAATATCCATAATTTACAATTTCCGTTTCAAGACGGAATAAAACCCATTGCTAAAGCCATTTTTCCATCCTTAATGGGATTTCCATTCGGGGAAATGATCGTGTTTACGATTATCATGGCTTCTACAAGCAAATTGAAATATATAGGAAAAATAAGCATGACTGCCGTTGGAATTTCAGGATTTATTATAACAATTGCTACTATTTTACAAATAGGCACATTGGGTGTTGACCAAAGAGAAAGATCCAACTTTCCGCTTTTAAGTGCGATAAGGAATGTTTCGATTGCTAATTTTATTGAACGTTTGGAATCGATTGTCGTATTTCTTCTTATGCTTGGGGTTATT
>JAUZQA010000704.1 GCA_030705665.1 Bacillota bacterium | reverse complement strand
GTTCGGTATTCATGAATCATTTCTTCTGCCCGCTCAGGATCAATCCCGCCGAACGTTTCATAAAGTGAAGGCCCCATAAATGGAAGTACATCCTCACGCTTGTACTTGTCAGGATAATATTTTCCAAGAGTGTGCAGGAAGGAAGAAATAATTAATTCGTTTGTATCAACGAGGGTTCCGTCCAAATCAAATAAAATTGTATCAATATTTTTGTTCATAAGATGGTTCCTTTCTTTTCATGATGCCCGAACGTCTCCAAATGTTCCCAATAATTAATATTAAAATAACGGCGACGCTAAAACGAATGCCAAACAATCCATAAATTGGGACACCGAGCGTAGCAAACACAATGGCATTGCAGGTAGCGAGAAAAATCATCGCATCGAGCGAATCATTTCTCGCCGCTCCCCTTTAGTGTGATAACCCCTGATTGCTTTTATCCTGATAGCGAAGTTCTGCAAGCCCCGCTTTTCTTCTATATACAATGATGACAATGGCAAGTACGATCAGCGCGATGGAGATCATTTGTGCCATCCGCAGCGTGGATGTCAGCATTAAGCTATCTGTCCGCATGCCTTCAATGAAGAAGCGGCCGATGGAATACCAAATTAAGTAAGACAAGAATAATTCTCCGCGTCTTAAATTCACTCTGCGCAGAAGGACGAGTAGGATAAAGCCAGTAATATCCCACACCGATTCATATAAGAACGTTGGATGATAATAGGTTCCTTGAATATACATCTGATTGATAATAAACTGCGGTAAATGTAGGTTTTCAAGGAATGCCCGGCTAACAGGACCGCCATGTGCTTCCTGGTTCATGAAATTGCCCCAGCGGCCGATGGCTTGGCCAAGAATGAGACTAGGTGCGGCAATATCGGTTATTTTCCAAAAAGAAATCCCTTTTGAACGGCCAAAAAAGAAGACTGTAAGGACACCGCCAATAATAGCTCCATGGATCGCAATTCCCCCATGCCATATTTGGGGCGCTTCACTAAGATGCTTTGAATAATATCCCCATTCAAACAAAACATAATAGATGCGGGCACAAATAATCGAAATCGGAATTGCCCAAATCATTAAATCTGCAAAGGTTTCTTTCGGCAGTCCGCGTTTGTTTCCTTCACGGATGGCCAAATACAAAGCCAGGGCCAAACCTGAGCCAATAATAATCCCATACCAATGCACTTGAATCGGACCAAGTGTAAAAGCAATCGGATTAAGCGGCTTGATTATTTCATTCATGAATCAAAATCTCTCCTTTGTCTTTCAAATCTAATATTAAATATCTTCATGCTCGCCTTCTTCAATAACATCCGAGAGACGTTCCGTAAATTGCTGGGCCGCATTGACGCCCATTCTTTTTAAACGGAAATTCATCGCGGCAACCTCGATGATAATCGCAAGGTTACGACCAGGTCTTACAGGAATGGTAAGCTTTTGAATTTCAGTATCGATGATTTTAATTTTCTCTTCGTCAAGACCCAGGCGATCATACTGGCGTTTTGGATCCCAAATCTCCAAGTAGATAACAAGGGAAATTTTCTTATGACCGCGGATAGCTCCAGCACCAAAGAGCGTCATGACGTTAATAATTCCTAATCCACGGATTTCAAGCAAATGTTCGATTAATTCAGGTGATGTGCCGACTAATGTATCCTGGTCTTCCTGGCGGATTTCCACACAGTCATCTGCAACAAGACGGTGACCGCGTTTGACCAGTTCCAAAGCCGTTTCACTTTTACCAACACCGCTTTGTCCGGTAATTAAAACGCCCACCCCGTAAATATCAACAAGAACACCATGTACAGCTGTTGTCGGAGCTAATTTACTTTCCAAAAAGTTTGTCAGTCGGCTCGAAAAACGGGTCGTTTTCATTGTGACCTTTAAAACGGGAACAGATTCACGCTCCGATGCCTCAATTAATTCTGGCGGAACCTCAAGACCCCTTGTCACAATTATAGCTGGTGTGATGTCGGTGCATAACTGCTCCATTCTTGATGCGCGTTCACTCGGAGATAGCTGATTAAAAAAGGATAATTCGGTTTTGCCTAGTAACTGAATCCGTTCGGCGGGATAATAATCAAAGTAGCCGGCCATTTCAATGCCTGGACGGGATATATCACTCATGGTAATGGGGCGGTTGATTCCTTCTTCGCCACTAATTAATTCTAGCTGGAATTTTTCTAATATATCTTTTGTTCGCACTTTCGGCAAACGGATTCCCTCCTTTAATCTTTCGAAATACGTTTTGTTGTTGCTGCGTTGTTCATGTTAAAAATTCATATTTTCAACTGTCTCTTATTTTAACATTTTTTCGAAAAGAACAAAAAGTATTCGGTGATTGAAAATCGAGGAAAAACGGCAAGAAAAAAATAGCGC
>JAUZQA010000703.1 GCA_030705665.1 Bacillota bacterium | reverse complement strand
CTATCCAATCGAGATAATCAAATGTTTTTCCAGTCCAATCTCAATCAATTTATTGAATGTGGACAGTTGTATATCACTTTGACCTTTTTCAATTCTTGAAATATAACTTTTTTTAGTTCCTGTGCGTTCGGCTAATTGCTCTTGAGTAAGCTTAGATTCAAGTCTTGCCTCTTTCAACATGACCCCCAATCTGAATGCAAGAGAATCTGAATCAAATTTGTCTCTCTCCGGGGTGCCTTTTTCGCCGTATTTATCCTTTAATAAGTCTTCAAAATCTGTTATGTTTTTCATAATTATATTCCTTCCTGTTTTCTTTCAAATACTCATTTTTCAGCTTTTCTGCAAGTTTAATTTCTTTTGCCGGAGTCTTTTGAGCTTTCTTATAAAAACAATTTGTTAAAACAACCAATTCCCCTTTATCAAAAAAACAGAGTATTCGTATGTTTTTGAACGTTGTAATCACACGTATTTCATAAATTTGATCACTGTTTTCAAGAAATTTCAAGAATTTTACCGGTACTTTTTTTTTCAAATCTCACTAAGTCAAGTACATATTCAATCTTTTCCTGAATCTTACTATCTTGTGATTTGTAAAATTCAAAGAAATTATCTTTATATGCAATGATCCTTCGAACCATGTCCTCAAAGTTAACCAATTAGTTTACTATTTCAAAATCAATTAATAATGTTTTTTAAAACTATCCAGACTATAGACTATACTTCAGCAAATCCTCACTTTGGAATGGCAGGGCAAACTCACACTTTTTTCTCCATAAAAGACTTTGATTTTTCTTCATATTTATTTGTAATTCAGCATATTAATTGTTGTTATTCACGGATAAAAATTGTATATTTGTCTGATAATCAACAATATAATAACATTGAAGACAGCAAGTAACCTAAGGTCAATTTTTAGCCGAATAGACGATCCCAGGAGCGATATTAACAAGCTTCACAAGTTGGAGGACATCCTGTATATCGGGATTATTTCGGTGATTTGTGCCGCTGATACGTGGAAGGACATGGAAACATTTGCCAAGGCAAAAGAAGGTTTCCTGCGAGGCTTCCTTGATTTACCCAATGGGATACCCTCTGACGACACGTTTAACCGTGTTTTTTCATCAATTGACAGTGAGCAGTTTGAAGCCTGTTTCATGGACTGGGTTGGACATCTGGTAAATTTAACCGATGGTGAAGTTATCCCCATCGATGGGAAAACCATCAGAGGGGCCAAATCGGATGGGAAAAAATCACCGTTTCACATGGTAAGTGCCTGGGCTACAAATAACAATTTAGTGCTGGGTCAGGTAAAGGTCTCTGAAAAATCAAATGAAATAACCGCTATCCCGAAGTTACTGGAGCTTGTTACCATAAAAGGGTGCACGGTAACCATTGATGCGATGGGTTGTCAACAGGAAATTGCACGTAAGATAATTGACCAGGAGGCAAATTATATCCTGGCAGTTAAGGAAAACCAAAAACAATTATATCAGGATATAGAAGACGAGTTCAGGTTTGGGAAAGACATTAAAACGGACTTGTCCCAAGACTTGGACCACGGACGTATCGAAACCCGCAAATGCAGTGTCATAACCGATTTTAAGTTTATAGAAAACAAGGGGGAATGGGCAGGATTGAAAAGTATCGTTAAAATTGAAAGCATGAGGGAATTTAAAAACTCAGACAAGCCAACCGAGACATTTACAAGGTATTACATCTCCAGTCTGTTATCAGAGGCAAAAGCATTACAACGGGCAATCCGTTTGCATTGGGGAATCGAGAACAAACTTCATTGGGTTCTGGATGTTGCGTTCTCTGAAGATGCCTCCAGAAAGAGGATCGGGAATGCTTCCCAGAATTTTTCGATCCTTAGTAAAATCGCATTAAACCTGCTCAAAAAAGATACAACTACAAAGCAGGGAATTAAAGGGAAAAGGTTAAAAGCCGCTTATGATCAGAACTACTTAATCAAAATCCTTAATGTAAAAGTGTGAGTTTGCCCTGACCTTTTTTCCACTGTTGTGCAGTTTAAATGTAATTTATTATTTTTGCCTCCAATGAATTTAAAGCTATGATTAGAAGGCATCATCATCGGTATTGCGGTTTCAATTCCTTGCTGTTTATAAGGTTCCAGGTTGCTCATAATTTTATTCTGATCCTCAATGGACACTGCTCTATCCATCAGCCCCGAAACAGATTTTTTTACAATGCTTAAACCAGACCAGACAATATTTGCAGCAACCAGGATGGCGATGATTGGGTCTAGGCGCTGCCAGCCCGTTAATGCAACCAGCCCAACCCCGATCAGGACTCCCAGGGTCGTCCACACATCCGTCATCAGGTGCTTTGCATCGGCTTCAAGTGTGATGGAACGATGCTTTTT
>JAUZQA010000702.1 GCA_030705665.1 Bacillota bacterium | reverse complement strand
GTTCATAAAGGCAGCGGAAAGCTGACAGAACAAGAATTAACTGCGTTAAATGAGGATAAATCGATGCAAGTGTTTCGCCAGCAATATATCAAATCAGAACAAAGATAAAACAGGCGGCAAGTAAGCCTGTTTTTTTGTGCTTGAGGAAAATAAAATTTACAATAACAAATATCAGCTTATGATTAGATGGGAGGAAACCTCTGTGGAAGATTATCCGCTCGAATATTATGAGTTTTTTGTGGCCTTCAACGAAGAAGATTACTATACGTGTCACGATTTACTCGAAGAGATATGGATGACCGATAAAGAAAATCTTTTTATTAAGGGTTTGCTGCAAATGAGTGTGGCGATTTACCATTATAGTTATGGAAATGTAAAAGGTGCTCGTTCCATGATGATGACGGCTCACAGATATTTGCAGTCCTATCGGCCAAAATATTGGGGTCTTGATTTAGAAAAGGTGTATCCTTTTATTGAGGAGACATTATCGCTATTTCCAGACGATATTGATTCAATACCCTTTGAGGAAATTGATAAGCTGCCCACGCTTCCAAGGCTATATCTCTTTATAGAAGAGGATGAAGATTTATAATAGAAAAAGAAAAGATAAAATGGAGGTCAGATTGTGTTTAAAATTGAGAATCATTACCAACTTACCAATCAACATGAAAGCGTCATTATCGGTTTATTTGATAAGCCTGAGAAGTTTGCCGGGGCGCTTTCCCAGCTGGATGAAGCATTTGCCGGGCAATTAACCGAGCTTGTCAAAAGCGGGGATTTATCGGCCAAATACAAAAGTATTAACAAGATACATACACTTGGGAAAATAGGCGCGAAGCGAATTTATTTTGTTGGCCTGGGAAAAGAAAAGGATTTGACATTTGAAAAATTAAGAAATGCTTTTGGTAAATTGTTTAAGCAAATAAAAGCGGCAAAATTAGATGAAATAGCAATTCTGTTAAGTTCCTTTCTTTCTGAAAAAATCGATAGCCTGGATTCGGCCCATGCATTAAGCGAAGCATTCACCTTGGGTACATATGAATTTGAAGGATATAAGCAGAAGTCTAATGAACCAGAAAAAACAGTAAACAGCTTTACCATTTACACTGATTCATCTGATCAAGAAGAAATTCTGGCAGCACTTGAGGTTGGTCAGGCATTTGGAAATGGAGTAAATTCAGCGCGTACGCTTGTCAATATTCCGGGGAATTTGCTGACAGCAACTGATATTGCTAACTATGCAAGCGACTTGGCTGCACGGTACGGATTTGAAGCCGAGATTTTGGAAAAAGAAGAGATTCAAAAGCTGGGCATGGGGGCATTTCTTGCCGTCAACCAGGGTTCATCTGAGCCGCCTAAAATGATTGTTCTGAAATATCACGGTATAGAGGAATGGAAAGACGTCATTGGCCTTGTTGGAAAAGGAATTACCTTTGACACAGGGGGTTACTCAATCAAGACAAAATCAGGGATCGTTGGAATGAAAACCGATATGGGCGGTGCTGCGGCTGTTCTTGGGGCAATGGAAATCATTGGCGAACTAAAGCCTGAGAAAAATGTTGTGGCAGTGATTCCTGCAACGGACAATATGATTAGCGGTACAGCATTTAAACCAGACGATGTGATTACGTCGATGAGCGGAAAAACTATTGAGGTATTAAACACAGATGCAGAGGGGCGGCTCGTTTTAGCAGATGCTGTAACCTATGCCAAGCACCATGGTGCGGAGTATCTTGTTGACGTGGCAACATTAACAGGAGGGGTGATTACAGCACTTGGGTTATATACAACCGGCGCCATGACCAATCATGAACCTCTTTACGAGCAAATTTTGGAAGCGTCAATGGAGGCAGGTGAACCAATATGGCAGCTGCCGCTATTCGAACGGGATAAAGAAAGAGTCCGCAGCAGCAAAATAGCTGACTTGAATAATTCACCAGGACGTGAAGGCCATGCGATAGTCGCTGGAGCATTTATTGGCGAGTTTGCTGAAAATACACCGTGGGTTCATCTGGACATTGCCGGGACTGCGACAGCAGCTAAGGACTATGATCTCGGTCCTGCAGGTGCCACAGGTATTATGACACGCACACTTGCGCTGTTTGTTGAACAGTTTGAACCAATTGAAAAATAGAATTCATTTTCTCCTGAGTACTCAGCGCCCACTCAAAAGCAGCTGCCGCCGCATATGAAATAGTGTAGGCAAGGTATATAGGAAAAGGAGGAAAGTCCGAAATGTACCCGTATTATAGAAATGCATACCCTGTAGCCGATCAAAGATTTATTGGCTGGGGCCTGGGCTGGCCGCTGGCAGTTGGCGGACTTGGATTTTTAGGGGGATTACTAGGTGTAGCGTTGATTAGCCGCCCATTTTATGGAGGAT
>JAUZQA010000701.1 GCA_030705665.1 Bacillota bacterium | reverse complement strand
TATCGCCGGAAATGACAACATCTGAAAGCTGCCAAAAGGTACGCAAATAAGCTATTTGCTCTTGCAAAAAGGCTTGAAAGTTTTTACCGCTGAGATTTTTTTGCCGTTCGAACGAAGCGGTAAGTAATTGGTGCCCATGGCGCAATGTATCAACGAAAACACTTTTTTTCTCAAATGCTGCGTCTCCAGTAAAGTCAAAGATAAACTCCGCTTTAATCAATCCTGCCTCCTGATAATCCTGCCTCGTATAGGAAGGGGAAGATACATAATGAACGGCAGCACAAGCTGTTTTTAACTTGGTAGTTGTTGTTTCACACTCGACATAAGAGATTTGCCCCGCCTGTTCTACATGGGTAACATGTAACAGCTTGGCATGTCCTGAACCAACACGCGGGTCATTCTCGTCCACAAAGTTCATGACGTCACCGTTAATGGTGGAAACGATACGAACAGGACCTGTATAATCCGGTGATTCAATTTCAACTCTTTGAATGAAGACCTCTTGATCAATAAATGAAACGAGACGCTTAAAGGTAAGTTTTATGTTTTTTCCGGAGGGAGAGCGCCACTCAACTATTCTTTCAGAAAACCCTTGATCGAGATGAAGACGACGTTCAAAGGAAACTATGCCCTCAGCGGTAAGACTAAATCGTTCATCACCGAAGAACAGTTCAATCGTCTGGGCATCGATGATATTCAGCAACTTTTGCTGTGTGTCGGGAAAGGCAACGTGTTTTTCACCATATGGAATGGGGACGGAATCATGGAAGGCATTTATATACGTACCCCGGATTGTCTTTTGTCCGGCAGGGAGTCCTTCTTCAAAATTCCCGCGCACTCCTAAATAGCCGTTTCCCGTGAAAAATAAACTTTCATCCACTAAAATTTGTGGATAATCTGTATGGTCAGAACTAATTTTCCAAGACATGCTGTCCACCTCTGTTTGTTGTCATAAAAATTATTCTTTAACCCCGCCGCTCGTCAATCCGGAAACAATTTGCCTCTGGAAGATCAAGACAATGATTAGCGTTGGAATGGTAACAATGATTGTTGCAGCCGACACTTGGCCCCAAAGAATTTCAAACTGTGTCCTTAAGAATGAAATGGCAACCGGCACCGTGTGATACTCGGCTTCAGGATTCAAGGTAATCGTCAGCAGGAATTCATTCCAGGATGCAATAAACGTAATGATTGCAGTTGTAAAGACTCCGGGTGCCGCGAGCGGAAAGACAATTTTATAAAGTGTTTGAAACGTCGTTGCCCCGTCCATTTTCGCTGACTCTTCCAACACCATAGGGATTTGATTAAAATGAGTGACTAATATCCAAACCGCCATCGGCAGCGTAATCGTCGAATATGGCAGCACCACGGCATAAGAGTTTAGCAGTTTTAAATGCTCGAATAAATTATAAACAGGACCGATAATAACCATTTGAGGAAACATCGATACAGCAAGGATTAATCCAAGCAGAATATTTTTCCCCCTAAAATGAAACCGGGAAATGGCATATGCGGAAAATGAAGCAACCACGATAATATAAACAGTGGTTGTTGAGGCCACAATTAAACTATTTTTAATTGAATTTAAAATATTTTTTTCAAACAGAACCGTGATATAGTTTTGGATGGTCGGTTGTTTGGGGATTACCCGGAATGCCCCGGTTCCGAATATTTCACCAGATGTTTTAAAGGAGGTGATAAATACCCAGAAAAATGGGAATACCATTGCAAACAAATACAAGACCACAATGATCCCAAAGGTAATCCAAAGCTTTCTTTTTGATGCCTGCATCCTAAGCTCCCTCCTAACTTCTCTCCATCAGGTTTGCACCGAGGAATTTCACAAAAATAATGGCTATGATGGCAACGCAAACGAACATGAGCATGACAATAATGGAACCATAGCCAAAGTTTGTCTGACCAAACATCACTTTATAGGCATAGATCGACATTGTTTCCGTTTCTCCTCCAGGTCCGCCCCCTGTCAGTACATAGATAAGGTCGAATACCCGGAAGGCATCCAGCATCCGGAATAACAAGGCAACCAAAATCGATGGTTTTAATAGCGGCAATGTCACTTGAAAAAAGGATTGAATTTTCGTTGCCCCGTCAATGGATGCAGCCTCATATAAATCTTTTGAGATATTCTGCAGGCCGGCGAGCAACAGCAGTGCCATGTATGGAGTAGTTTTCCATACGTCTGCTAAAATCGTTGAGGCCATGGCTCCCGCACCGGTTAAAAGTAAGTCCTGGGATTTACTGATTAGATGAAACATTTCAAAAAAATGTGCGACAATCCCACTTGTACCATCGAACAGATAGTTCCACATCAATGCTGCAACAGCTGTCGGAATCGCCCATGGTATCAATGATGTAGTTCGAATC
>JAUZQA010000700.1 GCA_030705665.1 Bacillota bacterium | reverse complement strand
TTTGTCTAATTCAATGATCGAGCCTGCTGAAAGTTCTAAAATTTCTTTAACAGATTTTTTGGTGCTTCCCAGCTCAACGGTAACCTGCAATGGAATATCCAAAAGCATATCTAAATTTTTCGTTTCTGTTACCTGCGGCTGCTGTTGGTCAAAATTTGAAAATATCGCGGGCTGGATGTTTGGCTGTTCCAGGCCTTGTAATCTTGTACCCATGTGTTGTGCTCTTTGATGCTGAAACGGAACTACCGGCTGCTCAAATGGTTCCTGTGCTTGAGTGGGATAGCCGAATGGAACAGTTGCTGCGGCAGCTGCATTTTGATTGAAAGCACTTGCTCCTTGATAGTCGATTGGGCTGGAACCTCTATCAGTCTTCGAATAAGTTGAGTCTGCTCTTGACTGTTCTTGCTTCGCTGCAGGCGATTGCGAATTGGTAACTTGGCCGGGATTTAGCAGTTCCTCTACCAGATTTATCGAAAAATCAAGCGGAATCATCTGCATGATCGAAGAATCGATCAAGTTGCCCACCTTTAATCGGAATGAAATTTTTACGAGCAAATCTTCATTTGGAATTTTTTCCATTCCTTGACCATGTTGAATGTCAATGATTTCAATAGAAGGAGGTGAAATATCAACTCTCTTATTAAATACCGTTGACATTGATGTAGCAGCGGAGCCCATCATCTGATTCATTGCCTCCTGAACAGCACTTAAATGAATCTCATCCATTAAATCTGAAGGATTTGAGCCATCCCCGCCTAACATTAAATCAACAATAATAGCTGCATCCCCCATCTGCATGATCAAAAGATTGCTGCCTGTGAAACCTTGTGTATAGCTGACTTGAATTCCTACGTATGGAACGGGAAATTCATCCCTCACGTTCTCTTTTTTAAGAACCGTTACAGTGGGAGTTGTAATTTCCACCTTTTGATTTAATAAGGTTGACAACGCTGTTGATGCACTACCGAAGGATATATTTCCAATTTCACCTAAAGTATCCTTTTCGATTGGTGATAAATATTCCTCTTCTTCATTTGGGTTAGTTTGTGTAACCGGGTCATCCTCTGTCCCCTGTAATAAGGCATCTATTTCATCTTGAGAGAGCATTTCATCACTCATCATCTTCTTCTCCCTCCTTCAAAGTATCTAATACCTGGATGGCTAGTTTTTTGTTGACCTTTCCTGGCTGGCCCATAAATTTTGGAATTCCACTGACTTTCATGACTAATGGATGATGTATGGCTTGATTTAACTCAATCACATCACCGATATCAAGCGTCAAAAATTCCTGAATTGAAATGTCAGAGGTCCCTAATTCCACTTTGACTGGTAAGTCCGCTTTTTGGATATTTCTTTCAATGACCGCCATTTCTTTGGGCTGTCTTTCCTTTTGTTCAGATTGGATCCAATAGTGGATAGAAAGCTTTGGCATGATTGGTTCAAGTACTACGTGTGGTATGCAAATATTAATCATCCCGCTTGTGTCCCCAATAATTGTATTTAAAGAGATAACAACAACTGTTTCATTCGGCGAAACCATTTGCAGAAACTGCGGATTCACTTCAAACGCTGACAGTAGTGGGTCAATTTCTTCTAAGTCCAGCCACGCCTCGCGTAAGTTTTCAATTGCCCTCTCAAACGTATTTGACATGATCTTCGTTTCGATTTCTGTTAAATTGTGAATTTTGTTTACGCTATTCCCCCTGCCGCCTAGCAGGCGGTCTAACATGGTATAGGCGATATTTGGGTTGACCTCCATAATGATTCTTCCATCCAAAGGAGGGACCTCAAAGACATTTAGAATCGTCATGTTAGGGATTGAACGAATAAATTCTTCATATGGAATTTGATCTGCCGAGGCAACCGTAATTTGTACATATGTTCGAAGCTGAGCTGAAAAAAAGGTGGTTAACAACCTCGCAAAATTCTCATGAATTCTTGTTAAACTTCTAATCTGGTCTTTTGAAAAGCGAAGTGCCCTTTTAAAATCATAAACTCTTACTTTCTTTTCATTATTTTCCTTTTTCAGCTCATCGGCATCCATTTCGCCAGTTGAAAGGGCAGACAGCAGGGCATCAATCTCGCTTTGTGATAATACTTCTCCAGCCAACATCCCCACCTCCATCAGTCAATATATATTCATTTAGGTTTATTACTGGAGGAGAGAAGCGGTTATATAAACCTGGACAACTTTTCCATCCTGCATAATTTTATTAATTCTTTCTTTCAATGTTTCTTCAAGTTTTACTTTGCCGGCTTTTCCTTGTAAATCTTCCTCTTTCGTATCTGAAAGCTCTTCAATCATAATATTCTTAATCTGGAAATCCCTTTTGGTCAGTTCATTTTTCGCATCTTTACTATCAGTCTGAATTTTAAATGACATCTT